>NZ_JBIBFR010000013.1:0-259559 GCF_042956125.1 Streptomyces sp. NPDC008313 | reverse complement strand
TCGCGATGTTCTCCGGCTTCCACTTCTGGTGGCCGAAGTTCACCGGCAAGATGCTCGACGAGCGCCTCGGCAAGATCACCTTCTGGACGCTGTTCGTCGGCTTCCACGGCACGTTCCTCATCCAGCACTGGCTGGGTGTCGAGGGAATGCCGCGTCGCTACGCGGACTACCTCGCGGCCGACGGCTTCACCGCCCTGAACACGATCTCGACGATCGCCTCGTTCCTGCTGGGCCTGTCGATCCTGCCGTTCCTCTACAACATCTGGAAGACGGCCAAGTACGGCAAGAAGGTCGAGGTCGACGACCCGTGGGGCTACGGCCGTTCGCTCGAATGGGCGACGTCCTGCCCGCCGCCGCGGCACAACTTCCTCACCCTGCCGCGGATCCGCAGCGAATCCCCGGCGTTCGACCTGCACCACCCGGAGATCGCCGCTCTCGACCAGCTCGAGAACGCCGGTCACGGTGAGAAGGCCCTCGCGGGTGGCAAGGAGGCCGGCAAGTGAAGATCCAGGGCAAGTTGTTCCTCTGGCTCGCCGTCTTCTTCGTCATCATGGCGGCCGTCTACGGTGTCTGGTCGAAGGAGCCGGCCGGTACCACGGCGCTCTTCCTGGCCTTCGGCCTGAGCATCATGGTCGGCTTCTACCTGGCCTTCACGGCCCGGCGGGTCGACGTGGGCGCGCAGGACAACCGGGACGCCGACGTCGCCGACGACGCCGGTGAGATCGGGTTCTTCAGCCCGCACAGCTGGCAGCCCCTCGCTCTCGGCATCGGTGGCGCGCTCGCCTTCCTGGGCGTCGTCTTCGGCTGGTGGCTGCTGTACTTCTCGGCCCCGATCATCATGTTCGGCCTGTTCGGCTGGGTCTTCGAGTACTACCGCGGTGAGAACCGCACCCAGTAGCACGCGCTGAACCACAGGGAGCCCGGACACACCGCACGGTGTGTCCGGGCTCCCTCGTTCGCCACACCGGTGTCACCCGCCCGGGTCAGGCCGCCGCGCCGGGGCCGGGTCCCGTTCCTAGCGTGAGGCCATGAGGCACTCACCACGGACCCACACCGCCATCACCTGCACCGTCCTGGTCACAGCCCTCGGTGCGGGCGTCACCGCCTGCTCGGGCGGCCACCCCCTCGCGTCCCGCCCGCACGACGCCGGGAAGCTGATCTCCTTCAACGGTCCCGACACCGACAGCGGCGCGAAGGCCGACCCCGACCGGCCCCTGGAGATCGACGCACGCCCCGAGGGACGCATCACCGACGTGACGGCCACCGACGCCTCCGGGCGGTACGTGGCCGGGGAGCTCTCCGCCGACGGCCGCCGCTGGCACAGCACCTCACCGCTCGCCGCGGGCGCCCACTACACGATCCGGGTGAGCACCGAGGACGACGACGGCGAACCCGGCCGCAAGGTCTACGCCTTCGACACCAGCACCCCCACCGGCAAGAAGAGGCTCAGCGTCACCTTCGGCCCCAAGAAGGGCACGTACGGCGTCGGCCAGCCCGTCACCGCCGAGCTGAGCGCCCCCGTCAAGGACCGGGCCGCCCGCGCCGTCGTCGAACGCGCGCTGCGGGTCCGCTCGACGCCCGCCGTCCAGGGCGCCTGGCACTGGGTGGACGACAGGACGCTGCACTACCGGCCCCGGGAGTACTGGCCCGCGAACGCCACCATCGAGGCGCACAGCGACCTCAAGGGCGTCAAGGTCGCCGACCGGCTCTGGGGCGGCGAGTCCGAGCCCCTGAAGCTCACCACGGGCGACGCCCTGATCGCCGTCACGGACGCGGCCGCGCACCGGATGACCGTCTACCGCGACGGCGAGGAGATCAAGCAGGTCCCCGTCACCACCGGCAAGCCCGGCTTCGAGACCCGCAACGGCGTCAAGGTCGTGCTCGGCAAGGAGTACCTCGTACGCATGCGCAGTTCCACCGTCGGCATAGCCGAGGGGTCCTCGGACTCCTACGACCTGCCGGTGTACTACGCGACGCGCGTGACCTGGAGCGGCGAGTACGTCCACGCGGCGCCCTGGTCCGTGGGCTCGCAGGGCTACGCCAACGTCAGCCACGGATGCACCGGCCTGAGCACCGCCGACGCTAAGTGGTTCTTCGACACCGTCCGCGAGGGCGACGTCGTCAAGGTCGTGAACTCGGACGGCGACACCATGGCCCCGTTCGGCAACGGCTTCGGGGACTGGAACCTCGGCTGGGACAAGTGGCGCGGCGGCAGCGCCCTGGCGGGCGCCCCGGCCGACGCGCCCCGCCCCGTGGAACAGGCGAGGCTGCGCCCCGAGTCCGTCTAGGGCCTGTCGTCAGGCGCTGACGGCCGGTGTGCGCCGCAGCAGGGCGGCCAGCTCGGCGGCGAACTCCACCGGCTCCACCGGATGCGTCACCGCGGCGTCCGCGCGGCTCCAGGTGGCCAGCCAGGCGTCCTGGGGGCGCCCGATGAGCACCAGCACGGGCGGGCAGCGGAAGATCTCGTCCTTGATCTGACGGCAGACGCCCATCCCGCCCATCGGGACCGCCTCGCCGTCCAGCACGCAGACGTCGATCCCGCCCCGGTCCAGCTCCTTCAGGACGGCGGCGGGCGTCGCGCACTCGATGAACTCGACCGGGGGAACGTCCGCGGCCGGCCTGCGGCCGGCGGCGAGCCGCACCTGTTCGCGGGTGTTGGAGTCGTCGCTGTAGACCAGCACCGTGGCGGTCGGCTGCATTGTTCCTCCGAGACGTTGGGCTCTGCCGTCGTACGGGTGGGACCGATGCGGCGGATGCTACTCCCTTCGCCTGCGCGTCAACACCGCTTCGGACAGGGCTTCGATGGGCCATACGGGCAGGACACAGCGCATCAACACTCCGAACGGCACCCCCCGGGGTGAGGGCGGGATAAGCGACCGACATAATGTCGGTCGTGGCGACAGCAACGACAGTAGAAACCGGGCACGCGCACCCGTCGGTCAATCGGCCGAACCTCACCAGCGTCGGAACCATCATCTGGCTGAGTTCCGAGCTGATGTTCTTCGCGGCCCTCTTCGCGATGTACTTCACCCTGCGATCGGTGACCGGGCCGGATCACTGGAAGGAAATGGCGTCCAGCCTGAACTTCCCGTTCTCGGCGACGAACACCACGATCCTGGTGCTCTCCTCCCTGACCTGTCAGCTCGGCGTGTTCGCGGCCGAGCGCGGGGACGTGAAGAAGCTCCGGGGCTGGTTCATCGTCACCTTCATCATGGGTGCGATCTTCATCGGCGGTCAGGTCTTCGAGTACACCGAGCTGGTCAAGAAGGACGGGCTCTCGCTCTCCTCCGACCCGTACGGCTCGGTGTTCTACCTGACCACCGGCTTCCACGGACTGCACGTGACAGGCGGCCTCATCGCCTTCCTGCTGGTCCTGGGCCGCACGTACGCGGCGAGAAGGTTCACCCACGAACAGGCGACCGCCGCCATCGTCGTGTCCTACTACTGGCACTTCGTCGATGTCGTCTGGATCGGCCTCTTCGCCACGATCTACATGATCAAGTAAGCGGGACCGGCGTTCCCGACGCCCACGGACGGCCCGAGGCCGGTCCGCGGACGCGGGTGAACCGATCCAGTCCAGAAGCACCGACGCAGAAGATCCTGACACCGGGGTAATCCGTGAAAAAGCTCTCCGCACGACGACGCCATCCGCTGGCGGCGGTCGTCGTCCTACTCCTCGCGCTGGCGGCCACCGGGGGGCTGTACGCCGTGTTCGCACCCGCGAGTACGGCGCAGGCCGACGAGACCGCCCAGTCCCTCGCCATCGACGAGGGCAAGAAGCTCTACTCGGTGGGCTGCGCCAGCTGCCACGGCACCGGCGGTCAGGGAACCTCCGACGGTCCCCAGCTGACCGGTGTCGGCGCCGCGGCGGTCGACTTCCAGGTCGGCACGGGCCGGATGCCGGCCCAGCAGCCCGGCGCGCAGGTGCCGAAGAAGAAGGTCCAGTACTCGCAGGCCGAGATCGACCAGCTCGCGGCGTACATCGCCTCGCTGGGTGCCGGTCCCGCCGTGCCGACGAAGAACCAGTACAGCCCCGAGGGTGCCGACATCGCCGAGGGTGGCGAACTCTTCCGCACCAACTGCGCCCAGTGCCACAACTTCACGGGCAAGGGCGGCGCGCTGACGGAGGGCAAGTTCGCTCCGACGATCGAGAACGTCGACCCGAAGCACATCTACGAGGCCATGCAGACCGGCCCCCAGAACATGCCGTCCTTCCCCGACACGACCCTGACGGAGAAGAACAAGAAGGACATCATCGCGTACCTCGACGTGGTCGACAGCGATGATTCGAAGAGCCCCGGTGGTCTCGACCTGGGTGGCCTCGGGCCGGTCAGTGAGGGCCTCTTCGGCTGGATCTTCGGTCTCGGTGGTCTGATCGCCGTCGCCGTGTGGGTCGCCGCCCGGACCGCAAAGGCCAAGAAGTCATGAGTACCCAAGACATTCCAGAAGAGAACGTGCCCGCCGAGCGGGACGAAGAGCACGGACGGGCAGCCGTCGCGGACGAGAAGAACCCGTTCGCCGACCCCGGCCTGCCGCCCCACGAGCACCGCGTCCAGGACATCGACGAGCGGGCCGCCAAGCGGTCCGAGCGCGTCGTCGCGTTCCTGTTCACGCTGTCGATGCTGGCGACCGTCGGCTTCATCGCCTCCTACGTGGCGATCTCTGCCGACCAGTACGTCTACATCTTCCCGCTCGGGCACATCAGCGCGCTGAACTTCGCGCTCGGCATGACGCTCGGCCTGGCGCTGTTCACGATCGGCGCGGGGGCGGTCCACTGGGCCCGCACCCTGATGTCCGACGTGGAGGTCGCCGACGAGCGCCACCCGATCGAGGCGTCGCCCGAGGTCCGTGCCAAGGTGCACGCCGACTTCAAGCAGGGCGCCAAGGAGTCCGCGCTCGGCCGCCGCAAGCTGATCCGCAACACGATGTTCGGCGCGATGGCCCTGTTCCCGCTCTCCGGCGTCGTGCTGCTGCGCGACCTCGGACCGCTGCCCGAGGACAAGCTGCGCCACACCATGTGGCGCAAGGGCCTCAAGCTCGTCAACATGAACACGAACGAGCCGCTGAAGCCGTCCGACGTGCAGGTCGGTTCGCTCACCTTCGCCAAGCCCGAGGGCCTGGAGGAGGAGGACCACGACTTCCAGAACGAGATCGCCAAGGCGGCCCTGATGATCATCCGGCTCCAGCCGGAGGACATCAAGGACAAGCGCGAGCTCGAGTGGTCGCACGAGGGCATCGTGGCGTACTCGAAGATCTGCACCCACGTGGGCTGCCCGATCTCGCTCTACGAGCAGCAGACGCACCACGTCCTGTGCCCCTGCCACCAGTCCACCTTCGACCTCTCCGACGGTGCCCGAGTGATCTTCGGCCCGGCCGGTCACGCCCTGCCGCAACTGCACATCGGCGTGAACGACGAGGGCTACCTCGAGGCGCGCAGCGACTTCGAAGAGCCCGTCGGTCCTGCATTCTGGGAGCGCGGATGAGCACCAACGAGAACAACGAGCGACGCGGCAAGGCGCCGGCCGGCGAGCGCGTCGCCGACTGGGCCGACGGCCGGCTGGGGATCTACTCCCTGGCCAAGGCCAACATGCGCAAGATCTTCCCGGACCACTGGTCCTTCATGCTCGGTGAGATCTGCCTCTACAGCTTCATCATCATCATCCTCACGGGTGTGTACCTGACGCTGTTCTTCCACCCGTCGATGAACGAGGTGGAGTACCACGGCAGCTACGTCCCGCTCCAGGGGCAGCTGATGTCGGAGGCGTTCGCCTCCACGATGCACATCAGCTTCGACGTCCGCGGCGGTCTGCTCATCCGGCAGATCCACCACTGGGCGGCGGTCATCTTCCTGGCCGGCATGTTCGTGCACATGATGCGCGTCTTCTTCACCGGCGCGTTCCGCAAGCCGCGTGAGATCAACTGGCTGTTCGGCTTCCTGCTGTTCGTCCTGGGCATGTTCACCGGCTTCACCGGTTACTCGCTCCCCGACGACCTGCTCTCCGGCACCGGTGTCCGCTTCACCCAGGGCGCGATCCTGTCCATGCCGATCGTCGGCACGTACATCTCGATGTTCCTGTTCGGCGGGGAGTTCCCGGGAGGCGACTTCGTCTCGCGGTTCTACTCGATCCACATCCTGCTGCTGCCCGGCATCATGCTGGGTCTCGTGGTCGGCCACCTGATCCTGGTCTTCTACCACAAGCACACGCAGTTCGCGGGTCCCGGCAAGACCAACAAGAACGTCGTCGGCATGCCTCTGCTGCCGGTCTACATGGCCAAGGCGGGCGGCTTCTTCTTCCTGGTCTTCGGCTTCATCGCGATGCTCGCGGCGATCGCCGGCATCAACCAGATCTGGGTCCTCGGCCCCTACCGGCCCGACCAGGTCTCCACCGGCGCCCAGCCCGACTGGTACATGGGCTTCGCCGAGGGTCTGGTCCGCGCGATGCCCGGCTGGGAGATCAACCTCTGGGGCCACACCCTGGTCCTGGGCGTGCTGATCCCGCTGCTGGTCTTCGGCCTCTTCCTCGGGGTGATCGCGCTCTACCCGTTCATCGAGTCCTGGGTCACCGGGGACAAGCGCGAGCACCACATCCTGGACCGCCCGCGCAACGCGCCGACCCGTACGGCCTTCGGTGTCGCCTGGGTGACGGCGTACATGATCATGCTGATCGGCGGTGGCAACGACATCGTCGCCACGCACTTCCATCTGTCGATCAACTCGGTCACCTGGTTCGTGCGGATCGCGTTCTTCGTCGGACCGGTGCTCGCCTTCGTCGCCACCAAGCGGATCTGCCTCGGTCTCCAGCGCCGCGACAAGGACAAGGTGCTGCACGGCCGCGAGTCGGGCATCATCAAGCGCCTGCCGCACGGTGAGTTCATCGAGGTCCACGAGCCGCTCAGCCAGGAGCAGCTGTACACGCTCACGGCGCACGAGCAGTACACGCCCGCCGAGATCGGCCCGACGGTCGACGAGAACGGTGTCGAGCGCAAGGTGAAGAGCACGCAGAAGCTGCGCGCCAAGCTGAGCGAGGGCTTCTACGGCGAGGACAGCCAGATCCCGAAGCCCACCGTCGAGGAGTACAAGGAGATCACCAGCGGCCACGGCCACCACTGATCCGTACTGATCGCCACGGCGAGAGCCCCGTCCAGTTCATGGACGGGGCTCTTTGCCGTTCCCCGGGCTGGATAGGGTGGTCCCGTCCCCGTGCGCGTCACGGGACAGTCACGCAGACACCCCCGCCCCCCGTCCGGGGCGGGGACGGACCCAGGAGCGGCATATGAGCGCTGTGACCCCCGCTGGAGGCGACATCGCGGCGGGCCGTTCCTGGCCCGAGGTACTGAACGGCCTGCTGGACGGACGCGACCAGAGCGCGGACGACACGGCCTGGGCGATGGACCGGATCATGCGCGGTGAGGCGACCGACGCCCAGATCGCCGGCTTCGCGGTGGCCCTGCGCGCCAAGGGCGAGACCGTCGAGGAGATCACCGGGCTGGTACGGGCGATGTACGAGCACGCCAACGTCATCGAGGTGCCCGGCGCCACGGTCGACATCGTCGGCACGGGCGGCGACGGGGCGAAGACCGTCAACATCTCCACGATGTCGGCGATCGTCGTGGCCGGTACGGGCGCCAAGGTCGTCAAGCACGGCAACCGGGCCGCCTCCAGCGCCTCCGGTGCCTCGGACGTCCTGGAGAAGCTCGGCGTCAACCTCCAGCTGACCCCGGCTCGGGTCGTCGAGGTCGCCGAGGAGGCCGGGATCACCTTCTGCTTCGCGGTGAAGTTCCACCCCGCGCTGCGTCATGTGGCCGCCGCGCGAGGGCAGTTGGGGATCCGGACCACCTTCAACTTCCTCGGCCCGCTGACCAACCCGGCCCGGGTGCGGGCGCAGGCGGTCGGTGTCGCCGATCTGCGGATGGCCCCGATCGTGGCCGGTGTCCTCGCCGAGCGCGGCAACTCCTCGCTGGTCTTCCGCGGCGACGATGGCCTGGACGAGCTGACCACGACGTCGACGTCGAGGGTGTGGACCGTGCGGGACGGCAAGGTGACCGAGGAGAGCTTCGATCCCCGGGACGTCGGCCTCGAGCTGGTGCCCGTCGAGGCGCTGAGGGGTGCCGACGCCTCGTACAACGCGGACGTCGCGCGGCGCCTGCTGGGCGGTGAGACGGGGCCCGTGCGCGACGCGGTGCTGCTGAACTCGGCGGCGGCCCTGGTGGCCCTGGAGGGCGGCTCGGGCCCGCTCGCGGACCGGATCGGCGCGGGCATGGAGGCGGCGGCGCGGGCGATCGACTCGGGGGCGGCCCGGCGGGTCCTGAACCGCTGGGTGGCCGCCAGCAACGCCTGAGGGCGAACCGTACGGTGCGACGCGGGGCGCGGTCCGGATTACGGACCGCGCCTTGCGCGTCCGCGGGCGTGTGGCAGGATATGTGACCAGGTCATGAGCGACAGTCATGAGGCCCCGGCCGACTGTCCGGCAACCCTCCGTCCGTGGCGGGGTGCCCCGGGTGAGGACCAGGCCGTGGGCAGCGAGGTCCGCGGCAAGCGCGGACCCCTCGCACTCTCCCGAGTGGCGACACCAGGGGTCCTGGTCGTTCGAGGGAGCCTCCTGTGAGCAAGCGAATGCGCTAGGCCCTGTCTACGCACTCCCCTGCGCCCTCCGGGCGACGAGGGGAGTGTGAAGACGGGGCCCGGGGCCCGTCGAGCCCCGCCTCCGCACCCGTCCTTCCCCCTGTGCCGGCGCCCCGGTCCGTCGTCCACGGCGCCTCCGCCTCGGCGTGCGCCCTCGTGGCCGCCGTCGCGCTGCCCGGCACAGCGGTTCCGCCTGCCTGCCTCACAGGAGTCCCGCCATGTCCGTCGCCACCGCCACCGCCACCGCAGCCGTCACCGCCACGGCCGTCTGCGAGCCCACCGCGTCCCGCGAGCCCGTCGCCGAGCCCACCGGCCGTGAGATTCCCGCCCCGCTGCCCGTCCTCGGCTGCGACGTCACCGTGCCGCTCGTCACCGGTGGCGAGGTCGCCTACGCCGCGCTCGACTACGCGGCCAGCGCGCCCGCGCTGCGCCGGGTCTGGGACGACGTCGCCGCGTACGCGCCCTGCTACGGCAGCGTGCACCGCGGCGCCGGGTACCTGTCCCAGCTGTCCACCGACCTGTTCGAGAACGCCCGCGGCACCGTCGCCGCGTTCCTGGACTGCCGCGACGGCGACGAGGTGTTCTTCACCCGGTCCACGACCGACTCGCTCAACCTGCTCGCCGCCGCGCTGCCCGCCGACTGCCACGTCTTCGTCTTCGAGACCGAGCACCACGCCTCCCTGCTGCCCTGGCGGAACGCCCGCGTCACGTATCTGAGCGCCCCCAGGACCCCCGCCGAGGCCGTCGAGATCCTGGAGCGGGCCCTCGCCGGCCGCGACCCCCACGGACCGGCCCTCGTCTGCGTCACCGGCGCCTCCAACGTCACCGGCGAGCTGTGGCCGGTGCGCGAGCTGGCGGGCGCGGCGCACGCGCACGGCGCGCGCATCGTCCTGGACGCCGCCCAGCTCGCCCCGCACCACCCCGTCTCGGTGCGCGACCTCGACGTCGACTGGGTCGCCTTCTCCGGCCACAAGCTGTACGCGCCCTTCGGCTCCGGCGTGCTCGCGGGCCGTGCCGACTGGCCGGCCGAGGCGGAGCCCTACCTGGCCGGCGGCGGCGCCAGCCGTTCGGTCTCCCGGCGGGCCGACGGGGGAGTGGACGTGGAGTGGCACACCGGCGCCGCCCGGCACGAGGCCGGTTCACCGAACGTGATCGGCGCCTACGCGATCGCGTCGGCCTGCAGGGCGCTCACCGAGGAGGGCTTCGACCGGCTCGTCGCCCGGGAGCGCCACCTGATCGACACGGTCCGGGCGGGCCTCGCCGAAGTGCCCGAGGTGCGCGTGCTGTCGCTGTTCGGCGACGACGCCCCGCGCGTCGGCGTCCTCTCCTTCGTGGTGGACGGCTGGAACAGCTCGCACTTCGCGGCCGCGCTCTCCGCCGAGTACGGCATCGGCGTCCGCGACGGTCTGTTCTGCGCCCACCCGCTGGTGCGCACCCTGCTCGGCGGCGACCCCGGCGCCCAGGGGGAGTGCGGCGCCCCCGAGGCGGCGCCCGGAGAGAAGTCCCTGAACGCCGTCCGCGTCAGCTTCGGCGCCGGCACCCCGGACGAGCACGTGGAGCGGTTCGTCGGGGCGGTGCGGGAGCTGGTCCGCGACGGCGCGAAGTGGACCTACCGCACGCGGGACGGCCGCTGCGTCCCGGCCGTGTGAGGACCGGTCCGCTCGCGCGATCGGCCCGGACAGGCCCCAGGGTCTTTCGTTTGGATCAGGCCGGATCAGGGAGCGGGGTCTGGTGCCGTGCATCGCAAGGCGGAGGAGGGCGACATGGCGGAGCCATGGCAAGCGACGACAACGCGGCGAGGTGCGGTGCCAGGCCCCGCGAGCCCGGCGTGATCCAAACGAGAGGCCCTAGTTGTCCAGGCCGATCGCGAACGCCGCTTCGAGGTCGTGCTGCGAGTACGTGCGGAAGGCGACGTGGGTGTCCGTGGCCTCGACGCCGGGGATCTTGCTGATGCCGGCGGGGATGACGTCCGCGAGGTCGTCGTGGGACCTCACCCGGACCATCGCGATGAGGTCGTAGGTCCCGGTGACGGAGAAGACCTCGCTGACGGAGTCCAGCGCGGCGATCGACTCGGCGATCTCGGGGATCCGGTCCACGCTGGTCTTGATGAGCACGATCGCGGTGATCACGGGTCTTCTCCCTCGGGGGCCGTCGCTGGGGCTTTCACTCTAGCCGCCCTCCTCCCGCTCCCCGCCGTGCGTACCCACGCGTAGAGGAAGCCCAGACAGAAGCCCGCCACGTGCGCCAGATAGGCCACCCCCGGCCCCTGGCCCGCGCGGCTCGCCGCCAGCCACTGCAGGGCCGCCCAGAAGGGCAGCACCACCCAGGCGGGAAGGCGCAGCGGCAGGAAGAACAGGAACGGGAAGAGACTGGTCACCCGGGCGCCGGGGAACAGATAGAGGAATGCGCCGAGCACCGCGGAGATCGCCCCCGACGCCCCCACCAGGGTCTGCTCGGACGTCGCGTGGGCGGCCGCGTAGGCGAGCAGGGCCAGGTAGCCGCAGCCCAGGTAGAACAGGGCGAACCGGAGCCGCCCCAGGCGCCGCTCCGTCATCGCCCCGAAGACGTGGAGGAAGAGCATGTTGCCCAGGAGGTGCAGCCAGCCGCCGTGGACGAACAGCGCGGTGGCCGGTGTCAGCGCCGCCCGCGGGGAACCTCGGAACAGCTCCGCGGGCACCACGCCCCAGCGGGCGAAGTGCGCCTCCTGCGCGGCGAGCAGCCGCTCCCCGGTGCCGTGAGCCGGGCTGAGCCCGGAGACCGGGCCGGTCACGAAGACCACACAGCACAGGATCATCACGCCGTACGTCACCGGGGCCGGGTGGCCCCGGACCGCCCTGACGGCCCTCGCGCCCCAGCCGCCGTCCCCGTCGCCGATCATGAACAGAGCATGGCGTACCGGGGTGAAGCGGACGGAGTGCCTCGCCGCGTGGACGCCGGAGCACGCGGTACCCGTCAGGCCGTAGGGTTACGAGCCACACGCACCAGGTGGACTGGCGCGTCACCAGGACCAGAAGGAGCGACTGCCACGATGACGGTTCCCCTGCCGACGGCCGAGACCCGGTGGCGCTGCACGCTCTGCGGCAACCTCACGCGGTTCGACGTGACGCGCTCGTCGAAGGTCGTCGAGTACATGCACCTCGATCTGGCCGGAGAGCCCACGGTGGAGGAGCGCGAGGTGGTGAGTGAGACCATCGAGTCGGTGCGCTGCCGCTGGTGCAACGCGCTCGATCAGGTCGAACTGGTGGACAGGCCGGGCGCCGGCTCCTGACGGAGCGGGCCCCGCACACAGGAGGTGGGGTGACGGATGGTGGAGACCACGGGCGGGGAGCCGGACGACGGCAGCGCCGAGATGCTCGACCGTCCGCTGCCCGACGGCGTCCGCAGGCGCGTCGTCCAGATCGTGTCGGACGGCTTCGGCGGTCTCACCGTGTCCGAACTGCCCGTACAGTTGCGGCAGTACGCCCGTTTCACCCCGACCCGGCGGGCCAAGTTCGCCGGCAACGCGATGGCGGCGGCGCTGGAGACGGACCCGCTGTTCCGCCAGCGCATCGGCGAGAGACTCAGGGAGGCGCAGCCGGAGCTGACCGGCGCCCTCGACTCCGGCTCGCCGCCCCCGGCCGCGGACCCGCTGGACGTGGCGGCCGCGGCCTACGTACTGCGCCCCACCGACTGGGTGAAGCTGGTGACCGCCGCGGGCGAGGAGGCCCAGCGGGCGGACGCCGAGCGCGCCGACGACGAGGCGCGGGCGGAGCTGGAACGGCTGCGCGCCGAGCTCGCGCAGGTCCGCGCGCTGAGCCGGGACGAGACGGAACGGCTGCGCGCCGAGGCGGAGGCGGCCCGCAAGGAGGCCGAGTCGCTGCACCGCAAGCTGCGCGGCGCCCTCAGTGACGTCAAGCGCGGTGAGGCGGCGCTGCGCAAGCTGCGCGGCGAGATGGAGGCCGTGCGGGCCGAGGGCCAGGCGCAGGTCTCCGCGGCGGAGAGCGAGACGCGCAGGGTCAAGGCGAGACTCGGCGAGGCGGAGGCGGCCCTGGAGGCCACCCGCAGGGCCTCGCGCGAGGGCCGCAGCGTCGAGGACATGCGCGTACGGCTGCTGCTGGACGTGGTGCTCGACGCGGCGCAGGGGCTGCGGCGCGAACTGGCCCTGCCCCCGGTGTCCGTGCGTCCCGCAGAGACGGTGGACGCGGTGGAGCCGGGCCGGATGACCCCGAAGGACATCGCGGCCCGCGCGCTGTCCGAGGACGACCCCGCGATCCTGGACCAGTTGCTCGCGCTGCCCCAGGCGCATCTGGTCGTCGACGGCTACAACGTCACCAAGACCGGCTATCCGCAGATGCCGCTGGAGAAGCAGCGGCTCAGGCTCCTCGGGCAGCTCTCCCAGCTCGCCGCGCAGACCGGCGCCGAGGTGACCTGTGTCTTCGACGGGGCGGAGCTGGCCGCTCCGGTGCTGCTCGCGCCGCCGCGCGGGGTGCGGGTGCTCTTCTCCAAGCCGGGCGTCACCGCGGACGAGCTGATCCGCCAGCTGGTGCGCGCCGAACCGCCGGGGCGGCCCGTCATCGTCGCCTCCACGGACCGTGAGGTCGCGGACGGGATCGCGAAGGCGGGCGCGCGCCCCGTCGCCTCCGCCGTGCTCCTGAAGCGCTTCTCCCGGGGCTGAAACCCCCGCCCGCCGGACGGACCGGCCCCGGGGCGGGGTATTGCGCCGTACGTCTCAAAGGACTCGTACGTTCCTTGCGCAACATCCGGGCGTGATGCCCGATTTGGCGAAACCTTCACGCAACGTAGCGTCAAGCTCGTATCACCGCACGTGAGTTGTATGTAAAGAATGCTGTCGGTGACGGAGATTTTTCCGGCTAGGATTTGAACTGATCACAGGATGGTCACTAGGGTCAGGCCTCGAACCTCCGCTCGGGTGATCACCTACAAGGGGTGACGGTGGAGGGGCACCGCCCGCCGGCGTGATTGGCAGGCGGCTGAGGTAAGAAGGAGCTCGCCTCCGTGGCGTCCCACCGTCGACCGAAGCAGCCGAGCCGCACCCGTGTGACCGTGCTCTCCGCCACCGCCGCTGCTGTCGTGGCCCTGACCTCCCAGGCGGCCAACGCCGCACCGAGCGAGAAGCCGAACAAGGACGAGGTCAAGTCCAAGGTCGACAAGCTGTACGAAGAGGCGGAGAAGGCCACCGAGAAGTACAACGGGGCCAAGGAGAAGCAGGAGAAGCTCGAGAAGCAGATCGGGACCCTGCAGGACAACGTCGCCCGCGGTCAGGAAGACCTCAACGACCTGCGTGACGGCCTGGGTTCGATGGCCTCCGCGCAGTACCGGACCGGCGGCATCGACCCCTCCGTGCAGCTCTTCCTCTCCTCCGACCCGGACGACTACCTCGACAAGGCGTCCGCGATGGACCAGCTGAGCAGTCAGCAGGTCGAAGCGCTGAAGAAGGTCCAGGAGAAGCAGCGGTCGCTCTCCCAGCAGCGCAAGGAGGCCTCGGGCAAGCTCAAGGACCTCGCCGACACCCGTACGGAGCTCGGCAAGAAGAAGAAGGAAGTCCAGAGCAAGCTCGGCGAGGCGCAGCGGCTTCTCAACACGCTGACGGCCAAGGAGAAGGCGTCCCTCGACGCCGAGCAGGCGCGTGCCAGCCGTACCAGCGAGCGCAGCGCCATGAACGGCAGCGACAAGCCGTCCTCCGGCCGCGCCTCGTCCGCGTACGCCGCCGCGCAGAGCGTGATCGGCTCGCCCTACAGCTACGGCCACGCGGGCCCCAGCACCTTCGACTGCTCCGGCCTCACCTCCTGGGCCTACGCCCAGGTCGGCGTCACGATCCCGCGGACGTCGCAGGCGCAGGCCAACGCCGGCACCCGCATCTACTCGCAGAGCGACCTCCGGGTCGGCGACCTGGTCATCTTCTACAGCGACCAGCACCACGTCGGCTTCTACGCGGGCAACGGCCAGGTGCTGCACGCCCCGCGCACCGGCACGGTCGTCCGCTACGAGGCGATCGGCAACATGCCGTTCCAGTTCGGCGTCCGTATCTGATCCCGGCCGTCCGGCCCGGGACCCAGGGGGCGCACGACGCCCCCGAGCCGCCCGAACGGGCGAATGTCCCCTCCCCGCACTGAGCCCGCGCCCCGCCCATGACCTGCGTCAGAGGCGGGGCGCGGGCGTATGGACCCCTCGCGCGCGCTTTGGCCGCCGCGTGATCACGCGGTTACTGTCTGCGGCGTTTCCCCCGATCGCGGGGGTCCGTCAGCGGAAGGGAGTGCGGCCGACCGTGGGGATCCATCGCCGTCTTGCACCGACCGGATTCGACCGGGGCGCCGGCGCCGCCGTCTGCGTGCTGTCCGCCGCGGCGGCGGCCCTCGGCACCCTGCCGGCCACCGCCGCCCCCGAGGCCCCGGGGGACGACACCCCGGCCCGGGTCGACCACCTCTACGAACAGGCCGAGCGCGCCACCGAGGCCTACGACAAGGCCGACGCGCACGCCGACCGGCTGCGCGCGCAGGTCAACGCGGCGCAGGACGGCCTGGCCCACCAGCAGGGGCGCGTCAACACCCTGCGGGACGAGCTGGGTTCACTCGCCGGCGCCCAGTACCGGTCGGGCGGGCTCGACGAGGCCGTCGCCCTGCTCTTCTCCGACGACCCGGACGACTACCTCGAACGGGCCTCGGTGCTCGACCGGATCGGCGCCCGCCAGGCCGGACGCCTCGGCGACCTGGAGCGCGCCCTGCGCGAACTCGCCCAGGACCGCGCCGAGGCCACCGACAAGCTCCTCGAACTGGAGGAGAGCCGCAAGGCCGTCGCCCGGCACAAGCGGACCGTCGAGCGGAAGCTGGCGCAGGCGCGGCTGCTGCTCAACTCACTGCCCGCGGCGCGCCGCGCCGCGTACGCCGGGGCGTCCCGCTCCGGGCGCCCGGACATGCCCGGCCCCGTGGGCGACGCCCCGTCCTCGGCACGGGCGGCGGCCGCCCTCGCCGCGGCCCGCTCCGCCCTCGGCCGCCCCTACGTGTGGGGCGCCAACGGCCCCGGCGGCTTCGACTGTTCGGGCCTCGTGCAGTGGTCGTACGGCCAGGCGGGCGTCGGGCTGCCGCGCACCTCGCAGGCGCAGCGGTACGCCGGACGCAGGGTGCCGCTCTCCCAGGCGCGGCCGGGGGACCTGATCGCCTACCGCGACGACGCGAGCCACATCGCGATGTACGCCGGCGACGGCCGGGTGATCCACGCCCCCTACCCGGGCGCCCCCGTGCGCTACGACCGGGTGGACATGATGCCGGTCTCGTCGGTGACACGGGTCTGACCCCAGGACGTGACCGGCCGCGCGGCGCGGGCCCGTACGATCGGAAAGGTGGCTGGTCGCAGGCGGGTGTCGCGGGCGGGCCCGGCGCTGACCTTGTCGCCGGTCCTCGCGCTGTTCATGGTGCTCGCCGTCCTGGCGGGCTGCGGCGGCCGTCCCGCCCCGGACACCGCCTCGGCCGACGTCCGGCGCCTGCTCGCCACCCGGGCCGCCGCCGTTCTGGACCGCGACGAACCCGCTTATCTGACGACCGCCGCCACCGAGGCGGAACGGGACGAGGCCCGGACCGAGTTCGAGAGCCTGCGCCCCCTCCCGCTGACGTCGTGGTCGTACCGTCTCACCGGCCTGCACCGCACCGGCGACCGGGCGACCGCCGCCGCCGAGCTGCGCTACCGGCTGCGCGGCTACGACACCGCGCCCGTCACGGCCGCCCGCGCCCTGCGCCTGACCCGCGCCGACGGCCGCTGGTACGTAACCTCCGACGAACCGGCCGAGAAGACCGGCGAGCAGCTGTGGGAGCAGGGTGCCGTCGGCGTCGTACGCGGCGAGCACAGCCTCGTCCTCGGCGTCGGGCAGACGGACCGGGCGCTGCGCCGGTACGCCACGCTCGCCGACCGCGCCGTACCGGCCGTGTCCGGGACGTGGGGCACGGACTGGGCGGGCCGGGTCGTCGTCCTCGTACCGCGGTCCCTGAAGGGGATGGCCGCCCTGCTGGGCGCCTCGGCGTCCGGGTACCGGGGCATCGCGGCGGTCACCACCGGGGAGGCGGGCCACTCGGCGGCCGCGCCCGCCGACCGGATCATCGTCAACCCCGAGGCGTACGGGGTCCTCGGCGACGTCGGGCGGCAGGTCGTCCTCAGCCACGAGACGACCCACGTCGCCACCCGAGCCCACACCACACCGGCCACCCCGCTGTGGCTCTCCGAGGGATACGCGGACTGGGTCGGCTACCGGGGCACCGGACGCACCGCCGGGCAGGCGGCGCCGGAGCTGGAGGAGGCGGTGCGGGCGGGGCGGGTGCCGGACGGTCTGCCGGACGACGACGACTTCGGCTTCGCCGGGGACGCGGGACGGCTGGCGCGGGCGTACGAGGGCGGCTGGCTGGCCTGCAGGATGATCGCCGACCGGTGGGGCGAGACCCCACTGAACGCGTTCTACCGCGCCGTCGGCGACCACGGGAAGCGGTCCGGGGCCGTCGAGGAGGCGCTCCGGGACGTCCTGCACACCACACCCGAGGCGTTCACCGCGCAGTGGCGGGACTATCTGCGGGCGAGCCTGCACTGACCCGCGCGCACCGGCGGGCTGCCCGCGCCCCGCGCGTCGGGGGTGGTCGGGGAGCGGTCCCGCCCGCGGCCGTGACTGCCCTGCGGGCGCGGAGGCGGCGTTCGGTACTGTCGACGGCGATGCACAGGACATTGATCGTCACCAATGACTTCCCGCCCCGGCCCGGCGGCATCCAGGCGTTCCTGCACAACATGGCGCTGCGCCTCGACCCGGAGCGGCTCGTCGTCTACGCCTCCACGTGGAAGCGCGGCCGCGAGGGCGCCGAGGCGTGCGCCGCCTTCGACGCGGAGCAGCCCTTCACCGTCGTACGGGACCGCACGACGATGCTGCTGCCGACGCCCGCCGCGACCCGCAGGGCCACCGGACTGCTGCGTGAACACGGTTGCACGTCGGTGTGGTTCGGGGCGGCGGCGCCCCTCGGCCTGATGGCGCCCGCGCTGCGGAGGGCGGGCGCGACGCGGATCGTGGCGACCACGCACGGCCACGAGGCCGGCTGGGCCCAACTGCCCGCCGCCCGCGGGCTGCTGCGCAGGATCGGCCAGTCGACCGACACGATCACCTACCTCGGCGAGTACACCCGCTCGCGGATCGCGACGGCCCTGACCCGGCAGGCGGCCTCGCGCATGGTGCAACTGCCGCCCGGCGTCGACGAGAAGACGTTCCACCCCGGCTCCGGCGGCGACGAGGTCCGGGGCCGCCTCGGGCTCACGGACCGTCCGGTGGTCGTGTGCGTGTCCCGGCTCGTCCCGCGCAAGGGCCAGGACACCCTGATCGCGGCGATGCCGCTGATCCTGGCGAAGGAGCCGGAGGCGGTCCTGCTGATCGTCGGCGGCGGCCCCTACGAGAAGGACCTGCGGCGCCTCGCGCGCGAGACCGGGGTGGCGGACTCGGTCCGCTTCACGGGAGCCGTGCCCTGGTCCGAACTCCCCGCGCACTACGGGGCCGGTGACGTCTTCGCCATGCCCTGCCGCACGCGCCGGGGCGGCCTGGACGTGGAAGGGCTCGGCATCGTCTATCTGGAGGCGTCCGCCACGGGCCTGCCCGTGGTCGCCGGGGACTCGGGCGGCGCGCCCGACGCGGTGCTCGACGGGGAGACCGGCTGGGTCGTCCCGGGCGGATCCCCCGAGTCCACCGCCGACCGCGTCACCGCCCTGCTGGCCGACCCCGGACTCCGGCGCCGCATGGGAGAACGGGGCCGGGCCTGGGTCGAGGAGAAGTGGCGCTGGGACCTCCTGGCCGACCGCCTGGAACACCTGCTGGAGCAGTAGGCCCGGCGCCGTGATCCAGCCCCTCGGGCGTGTGAGGAGCTGGATCCGGGGCGGGAAGGGGTCGAGAGGGCGGAAATCCCGTACGGCCTCGCCCGCCCCGCCGGCGCCCCCGGAAACGCGAACGGCGCGGACCCGACGGGCCCGCGCCGCGACCCCCGAGGGGCTATCCCCGGTAGATCCCCTCGATCTCCTCCGCGTAGTCCTTGGCCACCACGTTCCGCTTCAGCTTCAGCGACGGCGTCAGATGCCCCGACTCCTCCGTGAACTGCGCGCCCAGCACCCGGAACTTGCGCACCGACTCCGCCTTCGACACCGCCGCGTTGCCGTCGTCGACCGCGCTCTGGATCGCGGCGAGCAGATCGGGGTCCTCGCGCAGCGACACCGCCGTGGACCCGGCCGGCTTGCCGTGCTCCTCGCACCAGCGGCCCAGGAACTCCTCGTCGACGGTGACCAGCGCGCCGACGAACGGACGTCCGTCGCCGATGACCATGCACTCCGCGACCAGCGCGTGCGCCCGGATGCGGTCCTCGATCACCGCCGGGGCGACGTTCTTGCCGCCCGCGGTGACGATGATCTCCTTCTTGCGGCCCGTGATCCTGAGGTAGCCGTCCTCGTCGAGGGTGCCGATGTCACCGGTGTGGAACCAGCCGTCGGCCAGCGCCTCCGCGGTCGCGCCCTCGTTGTTCCAGTACTCCTTGAAGAGGTGCTCGCCGTGCAGCAGCACCTCGCCGTCGTCCGCTATCCGCACCACGGAGCCGGGCAGCGGCTGGCCGACCGTGCCGATCTTCGTGCGGTCCCACGGGTTGAAGGCGGTGGCCGCGCAGGACTCGGTCAGGCCGTAGCCCTCCAGGACCGTGAAGCCGATGCCGCGGAAGAAGTGCCCGAGGCGCTCGCCCAGCGGGGCGCCGCCCGAGATCGCGTACTCGCCCCGGCCGCCGAGGACCGCGCGCAGCTTGCCGTAGACCAGCTTGTCGAAGGTCTTGTGCTTGACCCGCAGGCCGAGCGACGGGCCGGACGGGGTGTCCAGCGCGCGGCTGTAGGCGATCGCCGTGTCCGCGGCCTTGTCGAAGATCTTGCCCTTGCCGTCGGCCTGCGCCTTCGCGCGCGCCGAGTTGTAGACCTTCTCGAAGACGCGCGGGACGCCGAGGATCAGCGTCGGCCGGAACGAGGCCAGCTCGTCGGTGAGGTTCTTGATGTCGGGGACGCAGCCGAGCTTGATCGGGGCCATCATCGGCGCGATCTGCACCAGACGCCCGAAGACGTGGGCGAGCGGCAGGAAGAGCAGCACCGAGCACTCACCGGTGCGGAAGAGCGGACGCAGCCGCTCCACGATGTTCCCGCACTCGGCGAAGAAGCTGCGGTGGGTCAGCACGCAGCCCTTCGGGCGGCCCGTCGTGCCGCTCGTGTAGACGATCGTCGCCGGGTCGTCGGCCTTCGCGAGCGCGCTGCGCTCCTCGACGGTGGCGTCGCTGAGGTCACGGCCGGCCCGGCCCAGCTCCTCGACGCCGCCGGTCTCGATCTGCCAGACGTGCTTGAGAGCGGGCAGCCTGTCGCGGACCGACTCCACGGTGGCGGCGTGCGTGTCCAGCTCCACGACGCACGCGGTCGCGCCGGAGTCGCCGAGGATCCACTGCACCTGCTCGGGCGAGCTCGTCTCGTACACGGGCACGGTGATGGCGCCCGCGCTCCAGATGGCGAAGTCGAGCAGCGTCCACTCGTAGCGGGTGCGGGACATCAGGCCCACCCGGTCGCCGGGCTGGACGCCCGAGGCGATCAGGCCCTTGGCGGCGGCCCGCACCTCGGCGAGGAAGGCGGTGGCGGTGACGTCCTGCCACACGCCGCCCACCTTGCGGGCGGTGACGGCGACGTCGGGGTGCTGCGCGGCGTTTCTGCGGATGATGTCGGTCAGATTGCCGTCCGCAGGGACCTCGTACAAAGCCGGAAGGCTGAACTCGCGCAAGACTGCTGCTCCTCATAGGGCGCCGGCGCCACGACTCCGTGTGCTGCGACGGTGCGGTCCAAGGCTCGGGCAGGTACTCAGGGACGCCGTTGTTGAATTCCTGAGTACGACTGGACTGCCCGGACGTTACCCATCGGTACGAGGGTTTCGATAGGGGGTCCCGGTGAGATGTTCCATGCGTCACATGTCGTGGCGTTCCTGGGCAGAGAGTAGTCCACGCGCCTTCCGGGCAGCCAGTCGCCGCAGGTCCGGCCGCCTCTGTTCACCGTTGCCGCACACGCCTACGCTTGATCGCCATGGCACCCACGCAATCCGGTGACACCAGGACGCGCGTCCACGTGATCAGCGACGTGCACGGCAACGCACGCGACCTGGCCAGGGCGGGAGAGGGCGCGGACGCCCTGATCTGCCTCGGCGACCTGGTGCTCTTCCTCGACTACGCCGACCACTCGCGCGGGATCTTCCCGGACCTCTTCGGCGTCGGCAACGCGGACCGCATCGTCGCCCTGCGCACCGCGCGCCGCTTCCAGGAGGCGCGGGAGTTCGGCGCGGCCCTGTGGTCGGGCATCGGCGCGGACCGCGCCGCCGTCATCGAGAAGGCGGTGCGCAAGCAGTACGCCGAACTGTTCGCCGCCTTCCCCACTCCTACGTACGCCACCTACGGCAATGTCGACATGCCGACTCTGTGGCCGGAGTACGCGGAAGAGGGCACCACCGTCCTGGACGGCGAGCGCGTGGAGATCGGCGGCCGGGTCTTCGGCTTCGTCGGCGGCGGCCTGCGGACCCCCATGCGCACGCCCTACGAGATCAGCGACGAGGAGTACGCGGCGAAGATCGAGGCCGTCGGCGAGGTCGACGTGCTGTGCACGCACATCCCGCCCGAAGTGCCCGAACTCCTCTACGACACCGTGGCCCGCCGCTTCGAGCGCGGGAGCCGGGCGCTGCTGGACGCGATCCGCCGCACCCGCCCCCGCTACTCCCTTTTCGGCCACGTCCACCAGCCCCTCGTACGCCGGATGCGGGTCGGCGCGACGGAGTGCGTGAACGTGGGGCACTTCGCCGGGTCCGGGAGGCCCTGGGCGCTGGAGTGGTGAACCCCAGGTGGGGTGACGGGGGCCGGACCCGTGCGCGGTAGCCTTCACGCGGCACACACGTGCGCATCACGGCGCCGCGCACACGTGCGCACACCTCTCTGACCGGACCGCATCTGGAGGAGCCACGGCGATGGCGGAACACACCAGCTCGAGCATCACGATCGAGGCGGCACCGGCCGACGTCATGGCGGTCATCGCCGACTTCGCCCGTTACCCCGACTGGACCGGCGAGGTGAAGGAGGCCCAGGTGCTCGGCACCGACGAGCAGGGCCGCGCCGAGCAGGTCCGGCTGGTCATGGACGCGGGCGCCATCAAGGACGACCAGACCCTCGGCTACACCTGGACCGGCGACCACGAGGTCTCCTGGACCCTGGTCAAGTCCCAGATGCTGCGGTCGCTGGACGGCTCCTACATCCTCAAGCCCGCCGGATCCGGCGCCACCGAGGTCACCTACCTGCTGACCGTGGACGTCAAGATCCCCATGCTCGGCATGATCAAGCGCAAGGCCGAGAAGGTCATCATCGACCGGGCCCTGGCGGGCCTGAAGAAGCGCGTCGAGGAAACCAGCCCCTCCGGCAGGTGAGGAGCGGGGCCCGGAGCGGAGCCCCGTGCCCGGGAGGGGAAGGAGCGGAGGGGGCGAAGGAACCCCCGGCCCGGCGCCCCACCACCCGCGGCTCACCCCTCGCACCACCGCTCCCGCACCCCCGCCGGCAGGGCGCGGGTACCGTTCACCCCCATGCGCACCCTCCTGATCACCGGCCCCGGCGGCAGTGGCCGAACCACGCTCGCGGCGGCCACCGCGCTGCACGCCGCCCGCCACGGCACCCGGACCCTGGTGCTCAGCGCCGACCGCACCGACACCCTGGGCGCCGCCCTCGGGACCGGGACCGGCGCGGCCCCCGTCGAAGCCGCCCCCGGACTGACCGCCTGGCGGCCCGACGCCGCCCGGCGTTTTCGCGAGGACCTCACCGCCTTCCAGGAGCGGGCCGCCTCCGCCCTCGACCTGCTCGGCGCCTCCCGGCTCGACCCCGAGGAGCTCACCCCGCTCCCCGGCGCCGAGGAACTCGCCCTCCTGCGCGCCCTGCGCGACGCGGCGACCGCGCAGGCCGGGACGTACGACCTGGTCGTGGTGGACCTCCCCCCGGCCCCGCAGGCCCTCGCGCTGCTCGGCCTGCCCCCCGAACTCCGCCGCTATCTGCGCCGGCTGCTGCCGCCCGAGCGCCAGGCGGCCCGCGCCCTGCGCCCCGTGCTCGGCCGGCTCGCCGGGGTCCCGATGCCCGCCGAGCGGCTCTACGAGACCGCGGCCCGCTGGGACGTCGAGCTGGCCGCCGTGGAGTCGGTCGTCGAGGACCGGGCCACGACCGTACGGCTGGTCGCCGAACCGGGCCCGGCCGGCACCGACGCGGTCCGCACCGCCCTCACCGGCTTCGCCCTGCGCGGCCTGCGCGTGGACGGGCTCGTCGCCAACCGGGTCCTGCCCGCGTCCTGCGACGACACCTGGTCCGCCGCCCTCGCCGCCCAGCAGAGCAAGGCGCTCCAGGAGTGGCGGGACCTGCCCGGCATACCCGGCGAGCGGTCCGGCGTGCACGAGGTCGCCCACCTCGGCGGCGACCCGCGCGGCGCCGGCGACCTCACCGCGCTCGCCGTGCCCGGCGCGGGCGAGGCGCCCTCCCCGGTCGAATGGCCGCTCGCCGACCGCCTCGCCGACGACGGCGTACTGGTCTGGCACATCCCGCTGCCCGGGGCCGTACGGGAGGAGCTCGACCTGGTCCGGCGCGGCGACGAACTCGTCGTCACCGCCGGGTCCTTCCGGCGGATCGTCCCGCTGCCCTCGGCCCTGCGCCGCTGCGCCGTGGACGGCGCCGCCCTGCGCGAGGGCGAGCTGAGGATCCGCTTCGCACCCGACCCCGGCCTGTGGCCGCGCGAGCGCTGAGCGGCGCGCGTTCCCGCGGACGGTGAAGCACCCGGCGCCGTTCGGGTACCGTCGAAGGGACGAACCGTAGGCAGGAGTCCGCCATGAGCGAAGAGCACCCCCCCTCTCGCCCCCCGTCCGACGAGGCCCGGGACCGAGCGGCCGACGAGGTGCCCGTGGCCGACGCCGACGCCTGGGCGCAGGCGTGCGCCGAGGACCTGGAGGAGGAGCGGGCCCGCCGCCGCGCCCGCTACGGCGCGCCCCCCGGCTCGGCGGCCGAGGAACTGCGCAAGCTGATGGACGCCGCCCTCGGCAAGCTCTCCGGCCTGCAGTCCCCGCTCCTCGGCGCGGTCGCCGGCGGCGCCGCCCAGCAGGTGGTCAGCCAGGTCGTGGAGCAGGCCAGAGCCGCCGTCGAACCCGTCATCGAACGCAACCCGGACGTCTTCGACCACCTCGCCGCCGCGGGCTCCGAACTGCTCGCCGCCTACCGCTCGGCCGTCGAGGCCCAGGAGCGCCGCTGGACCGCCCGCGACGCCGGTTCCGGGGACGAGGGGACGGGTCCGGGGGTCCACATCGACCTGGACTGACGGTGGCCTCGGGTACGGTTGGCCGTAGCGGGGCTCGACCGAAACTGAGGGATTCATGGGACTCACCATCGGCGTCGACATCGGCGGCACGAAGATCGCGGCCGGCGTGGTCGACGAGGAAGGCAACATCCTCTCGACGTTCAAGGTGCCGACCCCCAGCACGTCGCAGGCGATCGTGGACGCCATCGCGGCGGCCGTTGAGGGTGCCCGGGCGGGGCACGAGATCGTCGGCGTCGGCATCGGCGCCGCCGGATACGTCAACCGCCAGCGCTCCACGGTCTACTTCGCACCCAACATCGACTGGCGGCAGGAGCCGCTGAAGACCGAGGTCGAAGGACGCGTCGGCCTCCCGGTCGTCGTGGAGAACGACGCGAACGCCGCCGCCTGGGGCGAGTACAGGTTCGGAGCGGGCAAGGGCCACCGCAACGTCATCTGCATCACCCTGGGCACCGGCCTCGGCGGCGGCATCATCATCGGCAACAAGCTGCGCCGCGGGCACTTCGGGGTGGCCGCCGAGTTCGGCCACATCCGCATGGTGCCCGACGGTCTGCTGTGCGGCTGCGGCTCGCAGGGCTGCTGGGAGCAGTACGCGTCGGGACGGGCGCTGGTGAGGTACGCCAAGCAGCGCGCCAACGCCACCCCCGAGCGTGCCGAGGTGCTGTTCGCGCTCGGCGACGGCACCCCCGAGGGCATCGAGGGCAAGCACATCTCCATGGCCGCCCGCCAGGGCTGCCCGGTCGCCGTCGACTCCTACCGGGAGCTGGCCCGCTGGGCCGGCGCCGGCCTCGCCGACCTGGCCTCCCTCTTCGACCCGTCCGCCTTCATCGTCGGCGGCGGCCTCTCGGACGAGGGCGACCTGGTCCTCGACCCGATCCGCAAGTCGTACAAGCGCTGGCTGGTCGGCGGCAACTGGCGGCCGGTCGCCGACGTGATCGCCGCGCAGCTGGGCAACAAGGCGGGGCTCGTCGGAGCGGCGGACCTCGCCCGGGAGCCCGACCCGATCATGTGACGCCACCGGTGGCGTACCGCTGACGCCATCCGGTCTCGTACCGCAGCGCCCGCCGCGCCCCGCCCGGGGACGGCGGGCCTTTGCGTATCTTGATCCTCATGGCGATGGATCCGCTGCCCAACTCCCGCACCGAAGCCGACGGTTCGGCCGTCATCCGGGTGCTCGGCTACAACATCCGCTCGATGCGTGACGACACCGACGCGCTGGCCCGCGTCATCGCCGCCTGCGCACCCGACCTCGTGCTGGTGCAGGAGGCGCCGCGGTTCTTCCGCTGGCGCAAGAAACTGGCCCGGCTCGCGTCCGCGTCCGGACTGGTCGTTCTCACCGGCGGCGGCACCGCCGCCGGACCGGCGATCCTCTGCTCCCTGCGGGCGAGGGTCGAACGCACCGAGGACGTCCTGCTGCCGCTCACCCCCGGTCTGCACCGGCGCGGCTTCGCCACCGCCGTCGTCCGCTTCGGCGGCGCCCGCGTCGGCGTCCTGAGCTGCCACCTCTCGCTCCAGAAGGACGAGCGGTACGAACAGGGCGGGATGCTCCTGGACCGCCTCGCCGGGCTCGGCACCCCGCACGCCGTCGCGGGCGGCGACCTCAACGAACGGCCGGACGGCCGCACCTTCAAACGGCTCGCCACCGAGCTGCGGGACGGCTGGGCGACCGCGCCCTGGGGCGGCGAGCACACCTCGACACCCGGCGACCCCCGTCAGCGCATCGACGCGCTCTTCGCGACGGAGGGCGTGGAGATCCTGGGCTGCGGAGTGCCGCTGGGCCTGCCCGGGGTGACGGAGAGGGACCTGAGGGCGGCGACGGACCATCTGCCGGTCCTGGCCGCCCTCAGGATCCCCGCGTCCCGCTGAGAGGCTGTCGGACACCCCCCCCCGGGCCGGGGTCAGACCACCGCGCCCCGCCCCGGGTCGTCGTCCTCGTCGTCGTCCGTCCTCATGCGCGCCACCAGCGTGACGAAGCCGCCGAGGAAGCCGCCGATGCCGACCGTGGCGAGCCACCACTCCATCTCCCAGCCGAGGAGAACGGCGAGCAACAGCACCACGGGGCCGCCGATCACGCCGAGCCAGGCGAACTTGGCCGTCGTGTCGGCGGCGGGCAGCGGAGGCGGCTCCGGCGGCACGAAGTGGCCCTCGTCGTCCTCGTCGAAGTCGCTGTCGGAGGGCTCGGGCACCGTGTGGTCGCGGGGGCCGCCGACGCCGGGGGCGAAGGCGACGGAGCTGCCGAGCGGCCTCGCGGAGCCGTCGTCGCCCCGCCCCGGTCCGCCCCGGTCGGCCTTCTGGGACTTGTCGGTCTTATCGGCCTTGTCCGGCGGGTCCGCGGTGTCCGGACCGCCGCCGGCGCCCCCGCCGTCCGTGTCGTTCGTCCCCGCTTCCAGCAGTGCCAGGTCCTCGACCGACTTGAAGGGCTTGGCGCCGGGCGGATCCGGCGGCTCCTCCCCGTACCCGGCGACGATGGCCTGCCACGCGGCGTCCTCGTCGAAGGGCACGCTCTGCTCGTCGCCGCGCGGCACCTCCCGCTCGTCGCGGTCGCCGCGGTCCGCGGCGTCGTGCTCAGCCACCGGTTGCCGTCCCTTCCTTGCCGACACTGGGTGCGAGCCGGCCGATGAACGCGTAGCTCTCCTCGAAGATCCGGTCCGCGTCGTGGTCCAACGTCGCCACGTGGTAGCTCTGTTCCAGCAGGATCTCCGTGACGTCCGTGGACGACACCCGGCCGAGGACGCGCGCCGAGTCGGCGGGCGGCACGACATGGTCCTGAGGGCTGTGCAGCAGCAGCATCGGCTGGGTCACCTGCGGCAGCTCGCCGTCCACCATCCGCAGGAAGTTCCGCAGGGAGTGGGCCGCGTGCAGCGGCACCCGGTCGTAGCCGACCTCCACGCCGCCGTCCTTGGCGATGTCACTCGTGAGCCCCTTCGTCGTGCGCACCAGGTGCCGCACCACGGGGAGGGCGGGCGCGGCGAGTCCGTGCACCTTGTTCGCCGGGTTGACGACGACGACGCCGCTGACGCCGTCCCCGTGCTTCGCGGCGAGACGCAGGGTCAGCGCGCCGCCCATCGAGAGACCGAAGACGAACACCTGCGCGCACCGCTCGCGCAGGGCCCGCAGCTCACGGTCCACCTCCGCGTACCAGTCCTGCCAGCCGGTGAGCTGCATGTCCTCCCAGCGCGTCCCGTGTCCGGGCAGCAGCGGCAGCGTGACGGTCAGTCCGCGCTCGGCGAGATACTCCGCCCAGGGGCGCAGCGACTGGGGGGAACCGGTGAACCCGTGACAGAGGAGAACACCGACCTCTCCACCCTCGTGGCGGTACGGCTCGGCTCCAGGAAGCACCGGCACCTTCGGTCTCCTGTTCATGGTGGACGACGTGAACGGCATGGACGCGTGGACGCAGGGACACCCGCACGGCAGGGACGACGCGGCGACAGATCTCCCGGGCGTACTTCACCGTACGCGACCGCACTGACACCGACCAGGGTCGTCGGGGCCTTCCGCGGTTGTCCGGGTTAGGGTCTGTCCGACAGACACAGGAGGCACTCGGTTGATCTACGGCGCTATGAAGTTCTCCATCGGAGGGTCGCTGAAGCTCGCCTTCAGGCCCTGGGTGGAGGGCCTCGAGAACATCCCCGCCGAGGGCCCCGCCATTCTGGCGAGCAATCACCTGTCGTTCTCGGACTCCTTCTTCCTGCCCGCGGTCCTCGACCGCAAGGTCACCTTCATCGCGAAGGCCGAGTACTTCACCACGCCCGGGGTCAAGGGCAGGCTGACCGCCGCCTTCTTCAAGGGCGTGGGCCAGCTCCCGGTGGACCGCTCGGGCGCGCGCGGCGCGGGCGAGGCCGCCGTCCGCAGCGGCGTCGAGGTGCTGCGGCGCGGTGAGCTGTTCGGCATCTACCCGGAGGGCACACGCTCGCCCGACGGCCGCCTCTACCGGGGCAAGCCCGGCGGCCTCGCCCGCGTGGCGCTCGCGAGCGGCGCTCCGGTGATCCCGGTCGCGATGATCGACACCGAGAAGATCCAGCCTCCGGGCAAGGTGATGCCGAAGCTGATGAGGCCCGGCATCCGCATCGGCAGGCCGCTGGACTTCAGCCGCTACAACGGCATGGAGCACGACCGGTTCGTGCTGCGCGCCGTGACCGACGAGGTCATGTACGAGATCATGAAGCTCTCCGGCCAGGAGTACGTCGACATGTACGCGACCGCCGCCAAGCGGCGGATCGCGGAGGCGGCGAAGGCCGAGAAGCAGGCGCAGAAGGAAGCCGAGCAGGCCGGGAAGCGGGCGGAAGAGGAAGCCGGGCAGGCCGGGAAGCAGCAGGCCGGGGAAACCGGGCAGGCCGGGGAGCGGGCGGCCGGGGAAGTCGGACAGGCCGGGGACACCGGGCAGGCCGAGACCGGGCAGGCCGAGACCGGGCAGGCCGAGACGGAAGCGCGGAAGGAACTGGACGCCGGGAAGTCCGGCTCCTAGCCGCGGGGGAAGCACGGAGCACGCGGGACGCACAGGGCCCGCGGGACGCGTGAGGCGTCCGGGACGCGTGGGGCGTCCGGGGCGCACGGGGGTGGGGGAGCATGGCCAGGCGCGAGCGAGTCATGAGGATGTCGGTCGAGCAGCCGCTGTGGCGTGCGCTGACCGGGTACCGCGTGCTGACCATGCTGTACGCGATCGGGCTCTTCGCGACCAAGTACGACGACTTCCCGCGGCCCCGGGTCGCCATCGCCTACTTCGTCCTGCTGTCCGTGTGGACCCTCGCCACCCTGCCCAGGGTCGCGAACGCGGCGAGCTGCACCCGGCGGTTCCTCGCCGCCGACCTCGCCATCGCGCTCCTCGGCATCGTCCTCACCCCGGTCGCGGACGCGCACGACCGGATCGTCGCCGGCGGCCCCACCCTGCCGTCCATATGGACCGCGGGCTCCGTGCTGGCGTTCGCGGTCAAGGGCGGCTGGCGCTGGGCCGCGTTCGCCTCGACGCTCGTCGGGCTCGCCAACATCGTCGAGCGCCGCGCGCCCAGCCACGACACCGTCCACAACGTGCTGCTCGTCTGGGTGGCGTCCATCGCCATCGGATACGTGGTGGAGGTCGCCCGCGCCTCGGAGCGCACCCTGGCCCGCGCCCTGGAGATCGAGGCGGCGACCCGTGAGCGGGAGCGCCTGGCCCGCGACATCCACGACAGCGTCCTCCAGGTCCTCGCCATGGTGCAGCGGCGCGGCTCCGCCATGGGGGGCGAGGCGGCGGAGCTGGGCCGGCTGGCGGGTGAGCAGGAGGTGGCCCTGCGCACCCTCGTCTCGGGCGGCCTGGTGCCGGTGTCCCGGGTGTCCGAGGACGCCTCCCAGGGCGCCCTCGTGCACGCGGTGGACGAACCCGACGGCGACCCGTTCGGGGCCGGTGGGGGCGGCCCCGTCGACCTGCGCGCGCTCCTCGCCCCGCACGCCACCGCGCGCGTCACGCTCTCCGAACCGGGCGCCCCGGTCCTGCTGGAGCCCGCCGCGGCACGCGAGCTGGCCGCCGCCGTGAGTGCCGCGCTGGACAACGTCGACCGGCACGCCGGTGACGGGGCCCGCGCCTGGATCCTGGTCGAGGACGAACCGGACGCGGTGATCGTGACCGTACGGGACGACGGCCCCGGCATCCCCGAGGGGCGGCTCACCCAGGCCGAGGGGGAGGGGCGGCTCGGGGTGGCCCTGTCGATCCGCGGCCGGCTGCGCGACCTCGGCGGCACGGCCGAGCTGATCTCCGTCCCGGGCCAGGGCACGGAGGTCGAACTGAGGGTCCCCAGGCCCCACCCGTGACCCGCACGGCGACGACCCCGGGAACCACGACGAAGACGACGACGATCGAGAGAACGACGACGATGACGAGAACGAAGACGACGAGGAAGAGGACGGCGGCACAGCGATGACGGAACCCACGCCCACCGGGACCGCGCCGGGAGCGGAGAAGGCCCCGATCAGGGTGATGGTCGTCGACGACCATCCGATGTGGCGCGACGCCGTCGCCCGCGACCTCGCCGAGGCCGGCTTCGACGTCGTCGCCACCGCGGGCGACGGCGACCAGGCCGTGCGGCGTGCCCGCGCCGCCGCGCCCGGCGTCCTCGTCCTGGACCTGAACCTGCCGGCCAAGCCCGGCGTCCAGGTCTGCAAGGAGCTGGTCGGCGCCGACCCCGCGCTGCGGGTCCTCGTCCTGTCGGCCAGCGGGGAGCACGCCGACGTGCTGGAGGCGGTGAAGTCCGGCGCGACCGGCTATCTGCTGAAGTCGGCCTCCACCCGGGAACTGGTGGACGCGGTGCACCGGACGGCCGTCGGCGACCCGGTGTTCACGCCGGGACTCGCGGGCCTGGTGCTCGGTGAGTACCGCAGGCTCGCCTCCGAGCCCGCGCCCGCGGCGGCCGGACCGGACGAGCCGAAGGCGCCCCGGCTCACCGACCGGGAGACGGAGGTCCTGCGGCTGGTCGCCAAGGGCCTGAGCTACAAGCAGATCGCCGAGCGTCTGGTCATCTCCCACCGCACCGTGCAGAACCACGTGCAGAACACCCTCGGCAAACTCCAGCTGCACAACCGGGTGGAGCTGGTCAGGTACGCGATAGAGCGGGGCCTCGACGACGAGTGACCGGCCCGCTCGCGGAGCCCGCTCGAACGCCCGCGTAAACCGGGCGACATACCCCCATAGAGTGAACGCGATTGATCAGAAAGTGATCAACTGTCGCATATTTCACCGGAATTGACCTTCCGCCCCATGTCTGAGTGACCTGGATCACCCCTACCGTGACCCGCATCAGGCAACCGCGGCGAAGGGATTTTCCATGCGGGTCGGAGTACTGACCGGAGGCGGCGACTGCCCCGGGCTCAACGCCGTCATCCGGGGCATCGTCCGCAAGGGCGTGCAGGAGTACGGCTACGACTTCGTCGGCTTCCGGGACGGCTGGCGCGGTCCGCTGCAGGGCGACACCGTTCGGCTCGACATCCCCGCCGTGCGCGGCATCCTGCCCCGCGGCGGCACCATCCTCGGCTCCTCGCGCACCAACCCGCTCAAGCAGGAGAACGGCATCCGCCGGATCAAGGACAACCTCGCCAAGGAGGAGGTCGACGCGCTCATCGCGATCGGCGGCGAGGACACCCTGGGGGTCGCCGCGCGCCTGACCGACGAGTACGGCATCGATGTCGTCGGCGTCCCGAAGACCATCGACAACGACCTCTCGGCCACCGACTACACCTTCGGCTTCGACACCGCCGTCGGCATCGCCACCGAGGCGATCGACCGGCTGCACACCACCGCCGAGTCCCACATGCGCGTCCTCGTCTGCGAGGTGATGGGCCGGCACGCCGGCTGGATCGCCCTGCACTCCGGACTCGCGGGCGGCGCGAACGTCATCCTCATCCCGGAGCAGCGCTTCGACGTCGACCAGGTCTGCGCCTGGGTGACGTCCCGTTTCAAGGCGTCGTACGCACCGATCGTGGTGATCGCCGAGGGCGCCATGCCGAAGGACGGCGACATGGTCCTCAAGGACGGTTCGCTGGACTCGTTCGGGCACGTCCGGCTCTCCGGGGTCGGCGAGTGGCTGGCCAAGGAGGTCGAGAGGCGCACCGGCAAGGAGGCGCGCACCACGGTCCTGGGCCACATCCAGCGCGGCGGCACGCCCAGCGCCTTCGACCGCTGGCTCGCCACGCGCTTCGGCCTGCACGCCATCGAGGCCGTCCGCGACGGCGACTTCGGCAGGATGGTCGCCCTGCGCGGCACGGACATCGTCCGCGTGCCCATCGCGGAGGCCACGGCCCGGCTCAAGACGGTCGACCCGAAGCTGTACGAGGAGGTGGGCGTCTTCTTCGGCTGAGCGGCGTTCCAGCCCTCCGGCGCTTGAGGAGCGGGGTCCGGGGCAGAGCACCGGAAGACGGGAAAGGGAAGGGGCGAAGGGGGCGGAAAAGCCACCCCCGAGGCCCCCCGGAACCCACCCGGACGCCCCAGGCCCCCCTCCCCGGCCCGGCGATATGTTCGCCGTGAGACCAGCCCGCCCCACCCCCGCACCCCCCCGGAGGGACCCGTGGAGATCCTCGCCTTCGGCGTGCAGTCCGACGAGAAGCCCCTCATCGAGAAGGCGTTCGCCGGGCATCACGACGTCCACTGCCTGGACGTCTTCCTGAACAAGGACACCGCCCCCATCGCCGCCGGCCACGAGATCATCTCCACCAGCGTCAACTGCGAGCTCGACCACCACGTCCTGCAGAGCCTCGCCACCGGGGGCGTCGGCATGGTCGCCCAGCGCTCCACCGGCTTCAACAACGTCGACCTGCCGGTCGCCGAGCGGCTCGGCATGACGGTCGCCCGGGTCTCGTACTACTCGCCGTACGCGGTCGCCGAGTTCGCCTGGACCCTTGCCATGGCCGTCAACCGCCGCATCGTCCGGGCCTCCATACGCACCCGCGACTTCGACTTCCGCCTCGACGGACTGATGGGCCGCGACCTGCGGGGCCGGACGGCCGGAGTCCTCGGCACCGGGAAGATCGGCGAGGCGTTCGCCCGGATCGCCCACGGCTTCGGGATGAACCTGCTGGGCTGGGACGTCGCCGAGAACCCGGCGTGCGTCGAACTCGGCATGACGTACGTCCCCCGGGAGCGGCTCCTCGCCGAGTCCGACCTGATCAGCCTGCACGTGCCGCTGATGCCCGAGACCCAGCACCTCATCGACGCGGTGGCCCTGCGCGCGATGAAGGACGACGCGATCCTGGTGAACTCCAGCCGCGGCGGCCTCATCGACACCCGGGCCCTCGTCGCCGAACTGCGCGAGGGCCGCTTCACGGGCGTCGGGCTCGACGTGTACGAGGCGGAGGCCGGGCTCTTCTTCCTCGACAAGTCGCTGGAGGCCGTCGACGACGACACCCTGGCCCGCCTCGTCACCTTCCCGAACGTGCTGGTGACGTCCCATCAGGCGTACTACACGGTGGACGCCGTCTCCCAGATCGTCGACGCCACCGTGCACAACGTCCTGGACTACGAGGCGGGCCGGCGCTCGGAGAACGTGCTGGTGCCGCGCAGCTGAGCCAGCAGCTCCCGTACGACCGCCGTGCCGTTCAGGGTCAGCACCGACTCCGGGTGGAACTGCACGCCCGCGAAGCCCTCCCCGCGCAGGGCGTGCACCTCGGCGGTGCGCCGGTCGCGGGCCACCTCGACCCGGCGGGCCGCCAGCTCCTCGGCCGAGGCGTCGTCGCAGCGCGCCACGAAACTGTTGTAGAAGCCGACGGTCTCCGTGCGCCCGAAGAGGTCGACCGCGACCTGGGCGCCCTGGTAGGGCACCTCCTTGCGGACGATCCCCAGGCCCAGCTCGGCCGCGATCAACTCGTGCCCGAGGCACACACCGAGCACCCCGTGCCGGTGACCGCGGAGCACCTCGGCGGTCAGCCCGCGCAGGAACCGCATCTTCGGATCGTCCAGGTCCGAGGGGTCGCCCGGCCCGGGGCCCAGGACCAGCGGCCCCTCGTGCGCGAGCGCGGCCTCCCGCAGCCCCGGCTCGTCGTAGCGCCGTACGGACACCTCCAGGCCCGAGGACCGCAGCAGATGCGCCAGCATCGCGGTGAAGGTGTCCTCGCCGTCCACCACCAGGGCGTGCCCGGTGACGTCGGGGGCCTGCTCCCGCATCCGCAGCCAGAACGGGGCGAGCGAGGCCCGCCGCCCGTCCAGCGCGGCCCGCACCCGCGGATCGTCGGCCAGCCTCGGCCCTACGCGCTCCTCGCGCGGCCGGCCGGGACGCACCCCCAGCGCCGTCAGCACCCCGGCCGCCTTGGCATGGGTCTCGGCGACCTCGCCCGCCGGATCGGAGCCGCGCACCAGCGTGGCGCCGACCGGAACCCGCAGCCGCCCGTCCGCGTCGATGTCGGCGGTCCTGATGAGGATCGGGGAGTCCAGGGTCTGGGAGCCGCCCGCGTCCTGGCCGATCAGCGCCAGCGCCCCCGCGTAGTACCCGCGCCCGCCGACCTCGTGCCGCTCGATGACCCGGCACGCGTTCTGCACCGGCGACCCGGTGACGGTCGCCGCGAACATGGTCTCCCTCAGGACCTCACGCACGTCCAGCGTCGACCTGCCCCGCAACTCGTACTCGGTGTGCGCCAGATGGGCCATCTCCTTCAGGCGCGGGCCGATCACCGTCCCGCCCATGTCACCGACCGTGCACATCATCTTGAGTTCCTCGTCGACGACCATCGAGAGCTCCTCGATCTCCTTGCCGTCGGCCAGGAAGTCCAGCAGGTCCTCGGGCGTCGGCCCCCCGGCCGGATAGCGGTAGGTCCCGCTGATCGGGTTCATCACGACGGTCCCGCCCGACATCCGCACATGCACCTCGGGACTCGCCCCGACCAGCGTGCGGCCGCCCGCCGCCTCCCCGGTGTGCACGACGTACGTCCAGTACGCGCCCCGCTCGCCCACCAGCAGCCGCCGGAACAGCGCGAGCGCGTCGGCCCTGCCGAAGCCGGGGACGGCGCCCTCGTACGTCCGTCTGATCACGAAGTTCGCGCCCTCGCCCCGCCCGATCTCCTCGTCGAGGACCCGGCCGACGATCCGCGCGTACTCCTCGTCGCCCACGTCGAAGCCCCCGCCCTCGACCCGGACCTCGTGCGACGGAAGCTCCGCCAGAGCCCGCTCCAGCGGGATCTCGTACGTCTCCTCGGCGGTCAGCACCGCGAGCGGGGTGCCGTCGTCACGCACGTCGAAGCCGCGCTCCCTGATCTGACGGAACGGCACCAGGGCCAGCGAGGGGTGCTCCCCGGCGGGGATGTCCGCCAGCCGGCCGACCTCGCGGACCGGGCCGAGCAGCAGCTCCACCACGTCCTGGTCGTGGCCGGGGGTGCGGCGGCGCAGCAGGGCGAACGGGCGGGGGTCGTGCAGGAGGTCGAGCAGGTTCATCGGTCCGGTTCCTTCTCGTGGAGAGGAACGGCCCGGAAACACCGAAGGCCGCCCCTCGGGCGGCCTTCGCGAAGTCTTGAGTACGCGCAGTCAGCGGGCCGCCGGATGAGCGGTCCACCACCAGTTCTGGGTCGTCTGCGCGAACATGCGCGCCACCCTACCCGACGACGGGGACCGGGCAACAGCGTGAACCGGACGGCCCGCGGGTTCACGGCGGGGCGCCGGCGGCCATCCATGGCCAGGGGGCCTCAGGCCGTCCACGGCCGCGAGTCCGACCCGAGTTCACCCCGAGTCCGACCGACTCCGAGCGAGGAGTCCGATCCAGGAGAGCGTCATTCACACACCCCGTTCCCCCCTGTCCCGCCGCGGCGGCGCACGAGCCCTCACGGTCCTCGCGGCGGCCGCGGCCCTCGCCGCCGGGCCGCTCGGCACCGCGCACTCCGCCCCGCACCCGCCCGACGACACCACCAAGGTCACCTATCTGGGCCACGAGTTCGCCGTCCCCGCCTCCTGGCGGGTGGTCGACCTGGCCCAGCACCCGGAGACCTGCGTCCGCTTCGACCGGCACGCCGTGTACCTCGGCACGCCGGGTGACCGGCAGAACTGCCCGGCGCAGGTCCGGGGCCGCACCGAGGCCCTGCTGATCCAGCCCGCCACCGACGTCGACGCCGCCGTCACCGAGAACCGCACGGCCCGCACCTACCGGGCCGGCACCGACCGCATCGCGGTCACCGCCGCGTACGGGGACGACCGGGCGAAGATCCAGGAGATCCTCGCCGGCGCCGGGCTGCCCGTCACCGCCGCCCAGCCCGACAAGGCGGCGCAGACGCTGCCCGCGACGGTCCCCGCCGACGCGACGGCCCACCGGGGCGAGGGCTTCGACGCCTGCACCGCACCCGCCCAGTCCACCATGGACGCCTGGCGCGGCACGTCCGGCTACGGCGCCGTCGGCATCTACATCGGCGGCGTCAACCGCGGCTGCGCCCAGCCGAAGCTGACCGCCGCCTGGGTGCGGGCGCAGTACCAGGCCGGCTGGCGGTTCATCCCGCTGTACGTCGGCCCGCAGCCCTCCGCCGACGGCGGCAGCTGCCAGGGCGGCTGCTCCGCCATCACCGACCCGCGCGAACAGGGCGCCGAGTCCGCCGACGACGCCGCCCGGCAGGCCGCCGAACTCGGGCTGCCGAAGGGCTCGGTGCTCTACAACGACCTGGAGCACTACCCGCGCGGCGGGACGGTCACCGACACGGTCCTCACCTACCTCGGCGCGTACACCGACCGCCTGCACGAGCTGGGCTACCGCTCCGGCGCGTACGGCAGCGTCTCGTCCCTGATCAACGACCTGGTCGAGCACACCGGCGACCGCACCGCGCCCGACGTGATCCACTTCGCCCGCTGGAACGGCGAGTCGACCACCGACGACCCGGCGATCCCCGTCGACCGCTGGGCCGACCACCAGCGCGTCCACCAGTACGAGGGCAACACCACGGAGACCCACGGCGGGGTGACGGTCAACATCGACCGCAACCGGCTCGACGTGGGCACCGGGGCGCCGTGACGCCGGAGGCTGTCCGCCGGTGTACGAGGTGTTCCCCGCCGCCGCGGGGGTGATCCGGAACTCAGGACGCTGCCGCGGACCGGCGTGGTCCGGTCCCCGTCGTCGCGGGGCGCCAGGTTCCGCCCGGCTCTTGTCAGCCGGGCGGAACCGTCTCACCCATTGAGCGCGGCCATGGACGGCCGAGTCGACCGCGTACTGTTTGGCGGGTGACAGTGAACGCTGATTCCCGAAGCGTCGCCGCTCAGGCGACTTGGCGAGACCTGCCCGCGGCACAGCAGCCCGAGTATCCCGACACCGAGGCTCTGCGCGCAGTGATCGCGGACCTCGAGTCGTATCCGCCGCTCGTCTTCGCGGGCGAGTGCGACCAGCTGCGTGCCCGGATGGCCGCCGTCGCGAAGGGAGAGGCGTTCGTCCTCCAGGGCGGCGACTGCGCCGAGTCCTTCGACGGCGTCTCCGCCGACCACATCAGGGCCAAGCTCAAGACGCTGCTCCAGATGGGCGCCGTCCTCACGTACGCGGCCTCCGTGCCGGTCGTGAAGGTCGGCCGGATCGCCGGCCAGTACTCCAAGCCGCGCTCCAAGCCGACCGAGACCCGCGACGGTGTGACGCTGCCCACCTACCGGGGCGACTCCGTCAACGGCTTCGACTTCACCGAGGCGGCCCGGATCCCGGACCCCGAGCGGCTGAAGCGGATGTACCACGCCTCCGCGTCCACGCTGAACCTGGTCCGTGCCTTCACCACCGGCGGCTACGCCGACCTGCGCCAGGTGCACGCCTGGAACCAGGACTTCGTGAAGTCGTCCCCGTCCGGCCAGCGCTACGAGCAGCTGGCGCGCGAGATCGACAACGCGCTGAACTTCATGCGGGCCTGCGGGACGGACCCGGCCGAGTTCCAGACGGTCGAGTTCTTCTCCTCGCACGAGGCGCTGCTGCTCGACTACGAGTCGGCGCTGACCCGCGTGGACTCGCGCACCGGCCGGCTGTACGACGTGTCCGCGCACATGGTGTGGATCGGTGAGCGCACCCGGCAGCTGGACCACGCGCACATCGAGTTCGCCTCGAAGATCAGCAACCCGATCGGGATCAAGCTGGGCCCGACGACGACGGCCGAGGAGGCGCTGCAGTACATCGAGCGCCTCGACCCGGACCGCGAGCCGGGACGGCTCACCTTCATCGTGCGGATGGGCGCGGACAAGGTCCGCGACAAGCTGCCCGAACTGGTCGAGAAGGTCACCGCCTCCGGCGCGACCGTCGCCTGGATCACCGACCCGATGCACGGCAACACCTACGAGGCGGCCTCGGGTCACAAGACCCGCCGCTTCGACGACGTGCTCGACGAGGTCAAGGGCTTCTTCGAGGTCCACAAGTCCCTCGGCACGCACCCGGGCGGCATCCACGTCGAGCTCACCGGTGACGACGTCACCGAGTGCGTGGGCGGCGGCGACGAGATCTTCGTCGACGACCTGCACCAGCGCTACGAGACGGCGTGCGACCCCCGGCTGAACCGCAGCCAGTCCCTGGACCTGGCCTTCCTGGTCGCCGAGATGTACCGCGACCAGTAGTTCTCCCGTGCGCCCGGGCGCACCGGCCGGTGGGGCGCGGATCGATGTGATCCGTGCCCCACCGGCGCATCCGGGGCTTTCCCTCTCCGGGAGGTCCCGGTAAGGTTAGGTTTGCCTCACCGAACGATCGGGACGGCGCGACCAGAGATCCCGACGGGAGGTGGGCCCGCGTGTACGTGTGCAACTGCTTCGGGGTGACCGAACAGCAGGTGAAGAAGCACGCGGAGGACGGTGCCTGCACCCCTCGGCAGATCGCGTCGGCCTGCAAGGCGGGCACCGACTGCGGCTCCTGCGTCCGCCGTATCCAGGCCCTCCTCGGCAGGGGCGAGACCCCGCGCCGTGAGCCGGCCCCCGCGAACCGTCCCGAACCGGCCCGCGCGCGGTCGGCCGCCGCCCGGCTCGAGCGGACCGCGTCGGCGGCACGGGCCGCGTAGGCGCCCGCGCGAGCCGCGCATCCGGTCTCGCGCTCCCGGCCCGCCCGGGGGACCCGAGCCCGTTCAGCCCTCCGGCTGCTCGATCAGCTGGGCGATGTACAGCGCCTCACCGAGCTTCTCCACCAGCTCCAGCTGGGTGTCGAGATAGTCGATGTGGTGCTCCTCGTCCGCGAGGATCGACTCGAAGATGTTCGCCGAGGTGATGTCGCCCTTGGCGCGCATCACCTCGATCCCGCGCCGCAGCCGGTCGATCGCCTCGACCTCCACCTGCCGGTCCGCCTGGAACATCTCGGTGACCGTCTGTCCCACCCGGACGTGGAACAGCCGCTGGTAGTTGGGCAGGCCGTCCAGGAACAGGATGCGGTCGGTGAGCACCTCCGCGTGCTTCATCTCGTCGAACGACTCGGCCCGGGTGTACTTCGCCAGCCTGGTCCAGCCGAAGTTCTCCTGCATCTTCGCGTGCAGGAAGTACTGGTTGATGGCGGTCAGCTCGGCGGTCAGCTGCTCGTTGAGGAATTCGATGACTTCGGGGTCGCCCTGCATCGCCGGCAACTCCTTCCGGACGGGGACGGGCAGGTTGCGCCGCATCCTCGCACCGGCACCCCGCACCGTCCAGTAAGTGCACGCTTAGTGCGAGTTGCCCGATTCGGTCCGGCCCTGGTCAGGCGCACCGTCCGGGGTCTGTCAGGATGGAGTCATGGGTCAGCCGGTGGAGCGTGAATCTGGGGAAGCGGCGCAGTCACAGCTCCCGCCGGGGCAGCGGCTGCAGCGCGGCTGGCCGGTCACCCACTACGGCCCGGTGCCCAGGTTCCGCCCGGAGCGCTGGGACTTCAGGGTCTTCGGCGCCACCGCCGGCCAGGAGAAGCACGCCTGGACCCACGAGGAGTTCACGGCGCTGCCGTATGCCACGGTGATGGCCGATCTGCACTGCGTCACGAAGTTCAGCATGGTCGGAGCCGAATGGGGCGGCATCCCCGCCCGTACGATCCTGGAGATCGCCCCGCCCGCGCCCGCCGTCACCCACGTGATGGTCTGGGCGGAGTACGGGTTCAGCTCGAACCTGCGCCTCGACGACTTCACGTCCGACCGCACGATCTTCGCCACCCACAAGGACGGCGAGCTGCTCACCGCCGAACACGGCTTCCCGCTCCGTCTCGTCGTGCCGCACCTGTACGCCTGGAAGGGCCCCAAGTGGGTCCGCGGCGTCGAGTACATGACCGCCGACCGCCGCGGCTTCTGGGAGGAGCGCGGCTATCACAACGTCGGCGACCCCTGGCGCGAGCAGCGCTACTCCTACCAGGAGGAGCCCGGGGACGGCCCCGAGATCTGAGCCCCGGGAAGCCCCGGGCGCCGGCGCCGTCGGCGGGCCCCTCAGCCGTCCCGGAGCTTCTTCAGCCGCTCCACGTCGGCGGTGTGCCCCTCCTTGCCGCCCGGCGTCTCGATGATCAGCGGTACGCCGTCGGTGGCCGGGTGGGACATCAGCGCGCGGAAGGGGTCCTCGCCGATGTGCCCGGAGCCGATGTTCTCGTGGCGGTCCTTGTGGGCGCCGACCACGTCCTTGGAGTCGTTGGCGTGGATCAGCCGCAGCCGGCCCGGGCCGACGGTGTCCACCAGCAGGTCGAGGGTCTGGGGCATGCCGGCCGGGCCGGTCAGGTCGTGGCCCGCCGCGTAGACGTGGCAGGTGTCCAGGCAGACGCCGAGCCTGGGGTGGGCGTCCAGCGCCTCGAAGTACGGCCCGAAGTCCCAGGTCCGCGAGCAGAGGGAGGCACCCTGCCCGGCGGTCGACTCCAGGAGCAGATACGGGTCGTCCTCATGGGTCAGCTCGTCGAGCAGCGGCAGCAGACGCTCCCGCACCTGCCGCAGGGCGACCGCCCGCTCCCGTCCGCCGGTGGCGCTGCCGGTGTGCACGACCACGCCGAGCGCGCCGATCTCGCGGCCCCGCCGCAGCGAGTGCCGCAGGGAGAGCACCGAGTTCTCGACGGTCGCCTCGGTGTGCGAGCCGAAGTTGATCAGGTACGGGGCGTGGACGTACGCGGGGATCGACCCGGCGGCACAGGCCCCGCGGAACGCCTCGTCCTGGCGGGGGTTCCCGACGGGCGTCGCCCAGCCCCGCGGATTGGCGACGAACACCTGGACGGCCTCGGCGCCCATCTCGCGCGCGTAGGCGAGGCCGACGGAGTGGAGCCCGCCGGCCACGGGGACGTGCCCGCCGACGGGGTTGCGGAGCTGCTTGCTGGTCACGCCGTACAGGGTGTCACGCGGACGGACGCGCCCGTCCGGCGGACCCGGGGCCCGCGGCCCCGGGTCTTCCTCCGGCGTCCGTCAGCCGATCTCGATGGTGATCGTCGACCCCTTGGGCGCCTTGTCGCCGCCGTCCACCGACTGGCCCTTGACGGTGTCCCCGAACAGGCCGAGCAGACCGCGGTCCTTGTCGACCTCGAAGCCCGCCTTCTCGAGCTCGCGCTCGGCGTCGCCCACGTCGTCACCGACGACGTCCGGGACCACCACCATCGGCGGGCCCTTGGAGACGGTCAGCGTCACCGTGTCGCCCTCGGCGGCACGGCCCCCGTCCGGAGACTGCACGGCGACCTGTCCCTTGTCGAAGTCCGAGGTGACCTGCCGCGAGGAGACCTCGACCTTCAGGCCCAGGTCCTCCAGCTCGGCCCTGGCGTCGTCGACGGACTCGCCCGTGACGTCGGGCACGTCCACCGCGCTGCCCTTGCTGACGACCAGCTTGATCGCCGACCCGGCCCTCCGCTCCGTACCGGCGCCCGGCTCCGTGCTGATCACGAACCCCTTGATGACCTCATCGCTGAACGCCCGGGTGACCATCCCGGGGGCCAGGCCCTCGCTCTTCAGCCGGTCCCTCGCCTTGTCCAGCCGGTACCCCTTCAGGTCGGGCACCTTCACCGTCTTCGGGCCGTTCGAGAGGGTCAGCGTCACCGCGCCACCGTCCCGGATGCGGGCGCCCGCCTTCGGGTCCGTGCTGACGACGGTGCCGCGCTTCACGGTGTCGCTGTAGGCGTGCCTGACCTTGTCGACCTCCAGACCGGCCTGCTCCAGCCGGTCCCTGGCCTGCGCCTCCGTCTTCGCCAGCACCGGCGGCACCTTGGTGAACTGGCCGGAGTTGATGTACCAGACGCCGCCGCCGACGCCCAGCACCAGCAGTACCGCGGCGACGATCGCGAGGACCCCGCGCCGGGGACGCGAGGCGCCCCGCGGCGGCAGCGGCGGCCCGGCCTCGAAGCGGCTCGTCCGGTGGACGGCCGCGGCCCCGTCGGCCCCGTCGGTCTCGTCCTCGTTCACCGGCAGCAGCCGCGGCACCGAGAGCGAGCGCGGGATCACGCTCGTACGGTCCCCGGAGATGTCCCGTCCGTCGCCGGGGGCGACCGCCTGCGGCGGCACCGCGTCCAGCTGCTCCTCGCTCAGCCCGGCCCGTGCCTGGAGGACCTCGGAGAGCAGGGCCACCGCGTCGTGCGGCCGGACCCCGGGGGTGCGCGCGGTGGCGCACGCGACCAGGGCGTCGAGCCCGGGGGCCAGCCCCGGCACGGCCGCCGACGGCGCCGGGACGTCCTCGTGGAGGTGCTTGTAGAGCACGGAGGCGGGGGAGTCCCCGGTGTGCGGCCGGTCGCCGGTGAGCATCTCGTACAGCACGATGCCGCACGCGTACACGTCGACCCGGGTGTCGGCGGTGCCGTGCTCGATCTGCTCGGGCGCGAGGTAGGACACCGTGCCGAGGACGGCACCGGTCGTGCTCGTGACCGTGTCCACGGCCCGCACCAGCCCGAAGTCGGCGACCTTCACCCGGCCGTCGTCCCCTATCAGGACGTTCTCCGGCTTCATGTCGCGGTGCACGAACCCGGCGCGGTGCGCGGCGCCCAGCGCGGCGAGCACCGGTTCCAGGATGTCCAGCGCGGCCCGCGGCTGCAGCGCGCCCCGCTCGCGCAGCACGTCACGCAGGGTGCAGCCGGCGATGTACTCCATCGCGAGGTAGACGTACGACCCGTCCGTGCCCTGGTCGAAGACCTGCACCACGTTGGGGTGCGCGAGCCGGGCCACCGACTTGGCCTCACGGATGAACCGCTCGACGAACGAGCCGTCGGCAGCCAGCGTCGGGTGCATCACCTTGAGCGCGAGGACCCGGTCGAGCCGGGTGTCCAGGGCCCGGTAGACCGTGGCCATCCCGCCGACGGCGATCCGCGCGTCGACGCGGTAGCGGCCGTCGAGCACCCGGCCGACGAGAGGGTCCTGAAGGGTCGTATCCACGCAGGGGAGTCTACGAGCCGCCACTGTCGTGCCCACCCGTCACGGGTGATCCGGCGACGGAATGCAGCAGAGCTGTGACTGTGGTGTGCCGTACCGTGCCCTTGCCTCCGCGCCCGGACGCCCGCGGCCGCCGCCGGGCGTCCGGCGGGTCAGAAGGCCGGGCGCTCGGGGTCGAGCCGGGCCAGGCCCTCCACCGGTGAGGACGCCTCGGCGAAATGGCGCCGGGGGATGCGGCCCGCCCGGTACGCGAGGCGTCCCGCCTCGACCGCGTGCCGCATGCCCTCGGCCATCAGCACCGGCTCCTGCGCCCGGGTCACGGCCGAGGCGAGCATCACACCCGCGCACCCCAGCTCCATGGCGAGCGCCGCGTCGGAGGCCGTCCCCGCCCCGGCGTCCAGGATCACCGGCACGCGCGCGTGCTCGGTGATCAGCTGGAAGTTGTGCGGGTTGCGGATGCCGAGGCCGGAGCCGATGGGGGAGCCGAGCGGCATGATCGCCGCGCAGCCGGCGTCCTCCAGCTTCCGGGCGAGGACCGGGTCGTCGTTCGTGTACGGCAGGACGGTGAACCCGTCGTCGACGAGGGTCTCGGCGGCGTCCAGCAGCTCGATCGGATCGGGCAGCAGGGTCCGCTCGTCGGCGATGACCTCCAGCTTCACCAGATCGGTGCCGAGCGCCTCCCGGGCCAGCCGGGCGGTGAGCACGGCCTCGCCGGCGGTGAAGCAGCCCGCCGTGTTCGGCAGCACCCGGATGCCGAGCCGGTCCAGTACGGACAGCACCGAACCGTGCGCCTCGGGGCTCACCCGGCGCATCGCGACCGTCGTCAGCTCCGTCCCGGAGGCGACCAGGGCGCGCTCCAGGACGTCGAGACTGGGGGCGCCGCCCGTGCCCATGATCAGGCGCGAGGTGAGGGACGTACCACCGATGAGGAGGGGATCGTCGGCCATGGGTCAGCCTCCTTGGACGGCTGTGAGGACTTCGACGCGGTCACCCGCGCGCAGGGCGGTGGACGGCCACTGCGCGCGCGGGACGACGGTCTCGTTGAGCGCGGCGGCCACTCCGGAGGGGGCGGGCGTCAGCGCGGCGACGAGCGTGCCGAGGGCGGTGCCGGGCGCGACGCGGCGCGGCTCGCCGTTGACGGAGACGACCAGTGGGGCGGCGTCCGCGGCGGGACCGGCGTCGGCGGTGTCCGGAAAGGCGGGTCCCGGGGAGTCGGGGCCTGTGGCGGTGGCGCCCTGGTCGGCGGGGCCTGTGGTGGCGGGGTCGTTCATGCGGGCTGCTCCGAGAGTGCGGCGGCGCTGAACCGCCTCGGGGTGAACGGGCGGGCCTCGTCGGGGAGCTCACCGGTGGTCAGCGCGTGGGCGAGGGCGTCGCCGGTGACCGGGGTGAGCAGGACGCCGTTGCGGTGGTGGCCGGTGGCCAGCAGCAGCCCCGGCAGTCCGCTCGGGCCGAGCAGCGGGGCGTTGTCGGGGGAGCCGGGGCGCAGCCCCGCCCGGGTCTCGGTGAGCGGCAGCTCGGTGATCCCGGGGACGAGTTCGTGGGCGTCGCGCAGCAGTTCGTAGACGCCGCCCGCGGTCACCGTCGTGTCCCAGCCCAGCTCCTCGCTGGTCGCGCCGACGACCAGTTCGCCGTTCTCGCGCGGCACCAGGTAGACGTGGCTGCCGCGGACGACGGCCCGCACCGTGCGGTTCAGGAAGGGCGCGTACCGCTTCGGTACGGTCAGGCGCAGCACCTGGCCCTTCACCGGGCGCACCGGCGGCAGCACGGCGTCGGGGACGCCCGCCAGCCGTCCGCTGAGGCTGCCCGCGGCGAGGACGACCTGGCCCGCCGCCCGCGCCGTGCCGTCCGCCGTCACGACTCCGGTGGCCCGGTCGCCCACGACGGTCAGCCGCTCGGCCCAGGTCCGGTGGAACACGACCCCGGCCCGCTCGCAGGCGCTGACCAGGGCGTCGGCGAGCCGCCGCGGGTCCACCTGGTGGTCGCCGTCGACCCGCAGCCCGCCGCGCACCCCCGGCGCGAGCATCGGCTCGAGACGGCGGCAGTCGCGGCCGCTCAGCCACTGCGAGTCCAGGCCCGACGCCCGCTGCAGGGCATGGAGTTCGCGCAGATGGGCGCGGTCGTCGGCGTCCAGGGCGACGGCGAGCGTGCCGCACCGCCGGTAGCCGACATCACGGCCCGTCACCTCGGTCAGCTCGGCGGCGAAGTCCGGATAGCGCCGCGCCGAGGCGAGGTTGAGACCCAGCAACGTCTGCTCGCCGTAGTGGAGTTCGGTGACGGCGGCCAGCATCCCCGCCGCGACCCGGGCCGCGCCGCCCCCGGGCTCGGGGTCCACGACCGCGGTGCGCAGACCGCGCTGCGCGGACCGCCAGGCCGTGACCAGACCGATGATCCCGCCCCCGACGACGAGGACGTCCGGTACACACGCTGTACCGGGGTGTGAGACGGATGTGTCGTCCGTTGTAGGCGACATGGGCGTCCAGCCCCTCCCTTCGCCGGCATGACCCGGATCAGGTTCGTACGGTCGGAGGCCGTCCAGCCTCCCTCTCAGCCCGGTGCGTCCGGGCTCCCGCGAGTCCTTTACGTTGGCCACCCTAGCCCTTCGTCCCCGAGCCCCACAGGGAGCCTGCGCGCATGGCCCGTTCGCTCGACGCACTCGTCCTCGCCCCGGTCGCCGACCAGGCCCCGGGCCAGGTCGGGACCCGCACCCGGTTCACCTACCACGAGAAGGACGGTGAGATCTGGGCCGAGTACGCGGGCGGCGAAGTCGTACGCGGCCACCTCGTGGGTACCCGTGAGGGCGACCGGCTCGACTTCCGGTACGTGCAGCTGAAGCGGGACGGGACCACGTCCGGCGGGCACTGCCGGTCGCGGGTCGTCGAGCTGGACGACGGGCGGCTGCGCCTGGAGGAGACCTGGGAGTGGGAGTCGCAGACGGGCAGCGGTACGAGTGTGGTGGAGGAGGTCGCCGGTCCCGGCACCGCCGGGCGGCCGGGCGGTACCGGGACGCAACCGGCGGCGCCGACCGGCACGGCGCCGCGACTAAGGTGATCGAGTGAGCGAGCTGACGCGGGAACGGGCCAGGGACGGGCGGCGGATCGTCGTCGTGGGCGCGGGCATGGCGGGGGTGCAGGCCGCCGTCGCCCTGCGGGAACAGGGCTTCACCGGCGACGTCACGCTGATCGGCGCCGAGGCCCACCAGCCGTACGACAGACCGCCGCTCTCCAAGGCCGTGCTCCTCGGCAAGGCGGAGACCTCCGCCTTCGAGGTCGACTTCGCCGCGCTCGGCATCGAGCTGCGGCTCGGACGCGAGGCCACCGGCCTGCGCCCCGGCGACCACGAACTGGACACCGACGCCGGGGCCGTCCCGTACGACGTCCTGGTCGTGGCGACCGGGGCCGAACCCCTCCGGCTGCCGGGCGAGCGCGATACCCCCGGCGTGCACCTGCTGCGCACCCTCGACGACGCCGAGCGGCTGCGGCCCGTCCTCGCCCGGCAGCACGACGTCGTGGTGGTCGGCGCGGGCTGGATCGGCGCGGAGTTCGCCACGGCGGCCCGCGAGGCGGGCTGCTCGGTGACCGTCGTCGAGGCCGCCGACCGGCCGCTCGCGGGGGCGCTGCCCGCGGAGGTGGCCGCGCCCATGGCCGCCTGGTACGAGGACAGCGGCGCGGTCCTGCGCACCGGCGCGCGCGTGGAGCGCGTCGAGGACGGGGCGGTGGTCCTGGACGACGGCTCACGGGTGCCCGCGGGCGCGGTGGTCGTCGGCATCGGCGCCCGGCCCGCGACCGGCTGGCTCGCCGGCTCCGGGGTCGCGCTCGGCGCCCACGGCGAGATCGTCGCCGACGACCACCTGCGCACCTCCGTGCCCGACGTGTACGCGGTCGGCGACTGCGCCTCCTTCCCCTCGGGCCGGTACGAGGAGCGGCTGCTCGTCCACCACTGGGACAACGCCCTCCAGGGGCCGCGCACGGTCGCCGCCAACATCGTCGGAGACGTGCCCGCCGCCTACGACCCGGTGCCGTACTTCTGGTCCGAGCAGTTCGGCCGCTTCGTCCAGTACGTCGGCCACCACGCGCCCGCCGACACGACGGTCTGGCGCGGCGACCCGGCGGGCGCGGCCTGGACGGTCTGCTGGCTTCGCGAGGGCCGCCTCGTCGCCCTCCTCGCGGTCGGCCGCCCCCGTGACCTGGCCCAGGGCCGCAAGCTGATCGAGTCGTGCGTCCCGATGGACCCCGCCCTGCTGGCCGACCCGGCGCGGCCGCTGAAGAAGGCGACGGCGGCGGCCGGGGACTGACCCGCCGCCGCGGCTCGGCCGCGGCGCGGACGGCCGCCCGGCCGGCGGCCACCCGGACCGGAAGCCCGGCCGGGCGGTCCTCGGGTTACCGGCTGTCGGTCCGGGATGGCAGGCTTGTCCCGTGACCGAGATTGACGCAAAGACCGATGCTCTCGTCCCCGCGTGGCTCACCCTCCCCGACATCGCCGAGCAGTTCGGCGTCGAGGTGACCCGCGTCCGGCAGCTGGTCAAGGAGGGCCAGCTCATCGCCGTACGCCGTGGTGAGAACCGCGCGCTGCACGTCCCCGCCGACTTCATCGACGGGGACAAGGTGGTCAAGGGCCTGACGGGCACCCTGACGCTGCTGAGGGACGACGGCTTCTCCGACGAAGAGATGCTGGAGTGGCTCTTCACCCCCGACCCGAGCCTGCCCGGCACGCCCGCGCAGGCGCTGAGCGAGAACCGCGGCACGGAGGTGAAGCGCCGCGCCCAGGCGCTCGCCGTCTGACCGTCCGGCCGACGGCCCGGCCGTGACCCGTCCGGCCCGCTCGTGGCCCGTCCCGGCCGGCCGGGACGGGCCACGAGCGGCCGGACACCGGCCGTGCACACCCACCGCGCCGCCGACGGCGCGCCACACCCGCGGGCGGCGCCCTCGCACGCCGCTGCCCGCATCCACCCCGGGGGGACCTCCGTATGCCCGAAACCGTGACCACCGCCCGCGCGCGGCTCGCCGACGCCCGGCTCTACCTCTGCACGGACGCCCGCGGCCGCCAGGGCGACCTCGCCGAGTTCCTGGACGCGGCCCTGGCCGGCGGCGTCGACATCGTGCAGCTGCGGGACAAGGGCATGGAGGCGGCCGAGGAGCTGGAGCACCTCCAGGTCTTCGCGGACGCCTGCGCGCGCCACGGCAAGCTGCTCGCGGTCAACGACCGGGCGGACGTGGCGCACGCCGCCCGCGCCGACGTGCTGCACCTCGGCCAGGGCGACCTCCCCGTCCCCGCGGCCCGCGCCCTCCTCGGCGACGACGTGCTCGTGGGCCGCTCGACCCACTCCGAGGCGGAGGCCGAGGCCGCCGCCGCCCAGGAGGGCGTGGACTACTTCTGCACCGGCCCCTGCTGGCCGACGCCCACCAAGCCCGGACGCCACGCCCCCGGACTCGGCCTGGTCCGGCACACCGCCGCCCTGGGCACCGGGCGCCCCTGGTTCGCGATCGGCGGCATCGGCCTCGGCAACCTCGACGAGGTGCTCGAGGCGGGCGCCCGCCGCGTGGTGGTCGTACGGGCGATCACGGAGGCGGACGACCCGGGCGCGGCGGCGGCGGAGTTCGCGAAGCGGCTGCGCGGGGCGTAGGGGTGCCGGACACCGCTCCTTTTCCCTCGCTCATGTGCCAGACACCCCCTGGCCGGGGCGCGGCCGTCCGAGGGGTGGACAAGAAAGCGGCAAATCAGGTAAATATCTCCGCTTCGGTTGGGGGTCCGGCGACCGCTGGCTAACCTGCCGGTATGGCCCTCGGATCTGCTTCCACCAGGACTGATCGCGCACGCGCCGTGCGTGACATGCTCGCCGCAGGCAAGACGACCTACTCGTTCGAGTTCTCCGCGCCGAAGACTCCCAAGGGCGAGCGGAACCTGTGGAACGCGCTCCGCAGGGTCGAGGCCGTCGCTCCCGACTTCGTCTCCGTGACCTACGGCGCGGGCGGCTCGACCCGCGCGGGCACGGTCAAGGAGACCGAGCAGATCGTCGCGGACACGACGCTCACCCCGGTCGCGCACCTCACCGCGGTCAACCACTCCGTGGCCGAGCTGCGCAACATCATCGGCCAGTACGCCGACGCCGGGATCCGCAACATGCTCGCGGTCCGCGGCGACCCGCCCGGCGACCCCATGGGGGAGTGGGTGCCGCACCCGCGGGGCCTGACCTACGCGGCCGAACTGGTCCGTCTCATCAAGGAGTCGGGTGACTTCTGCGTGGGCGTCGCGGCCTTCCCGGAGATGCATCCGCGCTCCGCGGCCTGGGACCGCGACGTCGAGCACTTCGTCGACAAGTGCCGGGCCGGCGCGGACTACGCGATCACCCAGATGTTCTTCCGGCCCGAGTCGTATCTGCGCCTGCGCGACCGGGTCGCCGCGGCCGGCTGCGAGACCCCGGTCATCCCCGAGGTCATGCCCGTCACCAGCCTGAGACTGCTGGAACGGCTGCCCGCGCTGAGCAACGCCGCCATCCCGTCCGCGCTGAAAGAGCGCCTCCGCGCAGTCAAGGACGATCCGGCGGCTGTACGCTCCATGGGAATCGAGTTCGCGACGGAGTTCTGCGCGAGGCTGCTGGCCGAGGGAGTACCCGGTCTGCACTTCATCACGCTCAACAACTCCACGGCGACGCTGGAAATCTACGAGAACCTGGGCCTGCACCACCCGCAGCGGGCCTAGACCGGCCGCATCCCGTACGACACACTGCGGAGCGGCCATTGGGGAGAGGGGCGTACATGGGCTGGACGGTCCTCTATATCGCGTTCGGCGTCGTCGCGCTGTGGCTGCTCGGCGAGGTCCTGCTGCAGTACAAGGCGCGGCTGCGCTACCGGCTGCTCGCCTTCGTCGGCTTCCTGGGCGTGGTCCTCGGTGTGCTGATCCCCTCCGTGGTGGTCATCGGCCTCGGGGCGGCGGCGTTCGCGGTGGGCCAGACGTACGTCACGCTCTCCTTCCGCCGCGGCTTCTCGACCGGCTGGGCCATCGGCGCCCGTCCGGGCCCGAGCAAGCGGCGCCGCGGCGAGGCGGAGCACCGGGACCCGACGCTGGAGGTGTCCGGCCTCGAAGCGGCCGGGCCCGGCACGGCGGACCCGGGCGGGTACGAGGACGACGACGACCGCGACGACGTCTTCAGGCCCGCGCAGCCCGCCATGGCCGGCGAGACGACCGCCGTGTACGAGCCGCAGCCCCTGCCCGAGGACACCGGCCAGTACGGCGTCTACAGCGACACCGCCTACGCGGCCGCCTCCGACCCGGCGTACGCGAACCCGGGCCAGAGCCAGGACCAGCAGGCCTACGCGTACGACGGCTACTCCGGGTACGACCAGCAGCAGTACGGCTACGACACCGGTCAGCAGCAGCAGTACGCCGCCTACTCCGACCCGTACGCCGGCGCGCAGACGTACGGCGGCGACACCTCCTACGAGACCGGCTACACCGACCCCGGCCAGTACGGCGGGCAACAGGCGTACGCGCAGGACCAGTACGCCACCGGGAGCTACGGCGGCGAGACCCCGGCCGCCGGCCCCTGGGTCCCCCAGCAGCGCGCCGCCGACGACCAGTACGGCGGCGAACTCCCGCCGGAGCAGCCCTACCCGTACGACCAGAACGGCCAGCAGCAGGGCCAGGGCAACGGCAACGGGTACGACGAGCAGTACCGGTTCTGAGCGCGGTACCGGTTCCGAGCGCGCCGCGCGCGGCCCCGCCGACGGGGCTGCCGCGTCCGTGTCCTACTGCGAGCCCCGGAAGTCCGGTCCCTCCACGATCAGTCCGGCGACCAGCGCCCCCGACATGCCCGCGTGCGGAAGCCCGCCACCGGGGTGCGACCAGCCGCCGACCGTGAACAGGCCCGGCAGGCCCGTGCTGTTCGACGGGTACAGCAGCCTGCCGTCCGCTGCGGCCAGGGCGGGCGGCGGTACGGCGCCACCCTCCGCGCCGGTCGCGTCCGCGACGTCCGACGGCGTACGGACCTCGTGCCACAGCAGACGGTCCGCGAGGTCCGGCACGGCACGCCCGGCGACCGCGAGGACCCGCTCGACGTCCGCCTCCGACACCGCGAGACCCGACGGCACGGTCACGGTCAGCACGACCGCCTCGTGGTCCGCGTCCGGCACGAGCGCCGGGTCGTCGGGACGGGAGACGGTCACGGTGGGCGCGGCCGGGAACCCGGGACGCTCGCCGAAGACGCGGCCCAGCTCCTCGTCGCGGTCCGCCGCGTGCACCACCGTCCGGTGCGCCGTGCCCTCCGGCCGCCCGCCGCGCAGCGCCAGCAGCACGCACAGCCGGCTCGGCGCCGCGCGCCGTGTCGGGACCCTGCCGTCGCCGCGCACCCGCGTGCCGGGGAGCAGCGACTCCAGCACGACGGGGGCGACGCCCGCGACGACCAGGTCGGCGTTTTCGACGGTGCCTTCGGGAGAGCCGTCCCCGGCACCCGCCGCGAGGGCGACGCCGCTCACACGGCCGTCCGACGTGACGATCCCGCCGACGGGGGTGGAGAAGCGGAACTCCACCCTGCGGGCCAGGCACCGCTCGTACACGGCACGCGCCAACTCCCGTACGCCGCCGCGCACATACCAGGTGCCGAAGGCGTGGTCCATGTAGGGCAGCACGGCGGCGCTCGCCGGGGCCGTCCGCGGATCCAGTCCGTACGCGAGCGCGTGACTCTCCAGCAGGGCGGCCAGCCGCGGGTCACGCAGCTCCCAGGCGCCGACCTCGGCGAGCGTCCCGGCCCGCCGGGTGCGCAGGCGCCGCTTGTGCGGCACCGCCGGGTACGGCTCGCGCTCCCCGAGGACCCGCCAGTCCGGCCACAGCGGCTCCTCCAGCAGCGGGCGCCGCGTCCGGTCCCACGCCTCGCGCGCCCTGACCAGAAAGTCGCCCCAGCGCTCGCCCGCTCCCGCGCCGAGCGCCGCGCCCAGCGTGGCGACCACACCCGCCCGCGAGGCGTTCGGCAGCAGGACCTCCGTGCCGTCGGCGAAGACGTGCCGGGCGGCAGGGTCGACCTGGACCAGCTCGACGCGGTCCTCCAGGGACTCCTTGCCGGTCTTGACGAACAGGTCGCGGTGGACCGCCGGAAGCGGCAGCAGCCCCGGACCGGTGTCGAAGCGGAACCCGTCGCGCTCGAACCGGCCCACCGCTCCGCCGTACGTCGCCGCGCGCTCGTACACCACCACCCGGTGGCCCGCGACGGCCAGCCGGGCAGCCGCCGCCATGGCGCCCATCCCGGCGCCGATCACCGCAATCCGTGCCATGCCAGGGACTTTATCCGCCGCCGCTTACGCCGCCGCGACCAGCCCGCCGGCACACCACCGGCCCGGTCCCGAGCCCCCGGCGCGCGGATCTGAGTACGGGTACTCAGTGCCCGAGATGAGTACGCGCGCGGATGGGGCGGAGGGCGGCCGGACGGGAGAGTGGAGGCACGGAAAGGGGCACGGCTCCGGCACCGCCGGCACGGGGCGGCGGAACGGTCCGGCGCCCCCGACCGCTCCTTCCGCCGACGTGTCGGCGGGAGCGAGGCACGGGGGCCCCGCGGCGGACCACCGCACAGGGGATCAACGGGGAGCACGGGGGAGCACGGCGAGCGCCGGTCCGGCACGGCCCGCGGGGACGCGGCCACGGCGGACCGGCGCTTTCGTCGTCCGGACACCGGCCGGCGAGGGTCAGCGGCCGCCGCTCACGCGTCCCTGCAGCAGCCGCGACAGCGCCGAGTGGACGTCGTCGAGGGAGCGCTCCGGCTGGAACGACTGCCAGTCCAGCGCGGCCACCAGGACCATCCCCACCAGCGCCGCCGCCGTCAGCGGGACGTCGATCTCGTCGCTGAGCTCGCCGCTCGCCATCCCCTCCCGCAGCACGTCCTCGACGACCGCGACCGCCTGCTGCCTGACCACCATCAGGGTGGACTGCCAGGCCCGGTTGGTGCGCCACAGCTCGGCCACGTACAGCTGGGTGAAGGCCGGGTAGCGGTCGATGAAGACCAGACCGGCGCGGATCATCGCGTCCAGCGCGTCGACCTTGCTCCCCCCGTCGCGCGCGGTCCGCTCGGCGGCCTCCCGCAGGGATGCGGTGAGGAGTTCCACCCCGTGCCGCAGCAGCTCCTCGAACAGGACGGACTTGCTGGCGAAGTTGTAGTAGACCGTGCCCTTGGCGACGCCGGCGCGCTCGGCGATCTCGTCGACCGTGGTGGCCGAGAACCCCTGCTCGGCGATGAGCGTGACGGCCGCCTCGTAGAGCTTCTGCCGGGTCGCCTCGCGGCGGCCGCCGACGGCGCCCGTGCTGCTGCTGCTTTCCATGGCCCCGATTCTCACAGGACCGGCGGCGTGAACGGTCACAGGCTCAGCTCCGGATGCAGCCGGTCGAGCGTCCACACCTGCTGTCGGCGCGCCGAGAGCGCGGTGAGCGCCAGGGCGCCCGCGGTGAACGCGGCGAGCACGGCACACGCCTCCCAGACCGGCCCGAGGCCCCCGCCGGTGATCAGTCTCCGCAGCGCGTCGACGACGTGGCTCATGGGCAGGAAGGGGTGCAGCACGTTGAAGAAGGCCGGACTGGTCTGCACCGGGTACGTGCCGCCCGCGGACGTCAGCTGGAGCATCAGCAGGGCCAGGACGAGGATGCGCCCCGCCGCCCCGAAGCGCGCGTTCAGCCACTGCACGATCGCCGCGAAGCAGGCGGTCACCAGGAACAGGAAGCCCAGAGTCCCGGCCGCCCGGACCATCTGCAGGCCGATCGCCCAGTGCAGCACGGCCAGCAGCGCCGCCGTCTGGAGCACCCCCAGCACCGCCACCGGCAGCCAGCCCGCCAGGGCGATGCGCCACGCCCCGGCGCCGGCGGCGAGCGCGCGCCGGTTCAGCGGCGGGATCAGCATGTACGCCACCATCGCGCCCACCCACAGGGACAGCGGGATGAAGTACGGGGCGAACCCGGTGCCGTAGTTGGGTGCCTTGTGCAGGTCCTGGGAGGCGAGCCGGACGGGGTCGGCCATGACCCGGGTGCGCAGGTCGCGGTCGTGCTCGTCGTAGTCGGGGATCCGGCCGGCGCCGTCGTGCAGCCCCCCGGCGAGCTTCCCGGAGCCGTCGGCGAGCTTGAACATGCCTCCTTCGAGGTCGTTCGCGCCCGTCTTCAGCGCGCCCACCCCCGTGTCGAGATCGGCGGCGCCCGTCTTGGCCGTGCCGAGCCCGGTGTGCAGCTTCTTCGCGCCCGCGGCGACCTTGCCCGCGCCCGAGTTCAGCTTGTTGATCCTGGAGACGGCGTCGTCGAGGTCCTCGGAGAGGTGCGGGGAGCGGTCGGCGAGCCGCTGGGCCTGCTTCTGCAGCGTCGCGAGGTCGTCGTCGAGCGTGTCGAGGTCGCCGTCCTGGTCGGCGATCAGCGTGTTCAGGTCGTCGGCGACCTTCGCCACGTCCGCCGCGGCCGTCTTCGCCCGCTTCAGGTCGGGGCAGGCGGGGTCGGGGACGGGCAGGTTCTCGCAGCGGGCCCGGTACACGGCAGTGAGCGCGTCGGAGGCCTTGTGGGCGCCCGTCGCGGCCGTCGGCGCCGCCTTCACCAGCGTGTCCAGGTTGTGCCGGACGGCGGAGGCGGAGTCGGCGACGAGCCGCGCCGTGTCGCCGATCGACTTCTCGTTGTCCTTCAGGAACGGGCCCACCTCGTCCGCGACCCCGTTGACCTTGTCCGCCAGCTTCTGGGTGCCCTCCGAGACCTGCCGGGAGCCGTCCTCCAGGTCGCCCGCGCCCTTGTCGAGCCTCCGCAGGCCACCGGACAGCCTGCCGCTGCCCTTCTTGGCCTCCTGGAGGCCGTCGGCGAGGTCCTTCGAGCCCTTCTTCGCCTTCCCGATGCCGCCCGACAGCTTGTCCGCGCCCTCGGCCGCCTTCACGGTCTGCCCGTGGATGTCCGAGAACGAGATGAAGATCCGGTCGAGGAAGGACCGGGAGGCCTTCGTGGACGCCGCCGCGCGCACCTCGCTGAACACCGTCCGGGAGATCTGCCCGACGATGTAGTTGTTCGCGTCGTTCGTCCGCACCCGCAGGGCGCCCGCCTCCGGGGAGTCGCCCGCGCTGGAGGCGATCCGCCGGCTGAAGTCGGCCGGCATGGTCAGCGACAGGTAGTACGTGCCGTCCTCGACCCCCCCGCGCGCCTCGGCCGCGCTCACCTCGTGCCACTCGAAGGTGTCGCTCTCGCGCAGGCCCCGCGTGAGGTCGTCGCCCGCCGCGATCTTCCGGCCCCCGGCGCTCGCCCCCTCGTCGTCGTTCACCAGCGCCACGGGGATGCGGTCGAGACGGTCGTACGGGTCCCAGAAGGACCACAGGTAGAGGGCGCCGTAGAGCAGGGGCAGCAGCAGGAGCGCGGCCAGCGCGGCGCGCGGGAGCCTGCCCCGGCCGAAGCGCCTCAGCTCAAGCGCGGCGAGTCTCGGCGAGCGCATCCGCGGTCTCCTTGTCGTGGTCGGCGTGGTCGGCGTGGTCGGCGTGGTCGATCTGGTCGCCGTGGTCCTGGGCGGGGGGCGGGACGGTCTCTTCGGCGTCGGCGGCCGCTGCGGCGGGTTCGGCGGGTCCGACGGGCGGGGTGTGGGCGGGCCCGGCGTCGTTCCCGTTCCGGGGAGCCGTGGACACGACCGTCACGTCGCCGCCGGGGGCCTCGCTGCACACCGCCACGACCGTGATCCCCGACGCGGCCAGCGACCTCAGCAGCGCCCAGGCCTCGGCCCGCTCGGCGTCCGACAGCTTCAGGTCCACGTCGTCGACGCCCAGCAGCCGCGGGCCGCCGACGAGCGCCATGGCGACGGACAGCCGCAGCGCCTCCAGGCGCTCCAGGTCCCGAACGGCGGTGCGGGTGCCCTTGGGCAGCGTGGACGGGTCGAGTCCGGCGGCGGTCAGCGCGGCCCCGGCCCGCTGCCGGGCCCGCGCCCTCCGCTCGGCACGCGGCCGGGCCAGCTCGCGCAGGGACTCCGTGAGGGACCCCTGGAACCGCCGGCGCAGCAGGGCCTGTTCGAGCAGGTGCTCGCCGACGGTCAGGGCGGGGTCCAGTTCGGTGACACCGGGGACATGGGCGAGCGAGCTGTACCCCCGTACCGTCGCCATGTGCCGGGGCAGCTCCCGGCCGCCCACGGTGGCCCGCCCCTCCGTCGGCCGCATCCGCCCCGTGAGGGCGAGCAGCAGACACGTCCGGCCGCTCCCGGATGGCCCCTCCACCGCGACGAGCGAACCCGGGGCCGCCTCGACGTCGACCCCCCGGAACGCCCAGCCGCGCGGGCCCCTGAGCCCGAACCCCTCGGCGCCGACGGCGACGGCACACGCTTCGCCCACAGCTCTCCCCTCCCGTCCGGCCGTACGGAGCGGGGTGGTCCCACCGCTCCCGGGGCACGGGTGCCCACCCGGCCGGATTTTGAACTGACTGGTCAGTCCAAAAACTAGCCCGAACTCGCGATCGAAGCAAAAGCCCAGGTCAGAACGGATTGTCAGTGCCATACCTCACGATGGGTACATACGGCCACAGTGCCGTCACACGACGACAGGAGGTTCGTCATGGCCAGCTCTTCCGCAGCCGCCGCCCGCCGGCGCCGCGCCACCGGCCCTGCCCCCTCACTGACCGGCCCGGCGAGCGACGTGCACCCCGTGCTGCGCCGCGCCTCGGCGCCGCCCGCCGCCCTCGACCTGCTCACCCAGGCCCGCGCCGCGCTCGACGAGGCGGTCGCCCTGGGCACACCGAACGAGCGCTACGCCATCGCCCACCTCGCCGCCCTGCGCACCGCCGCCGCCGTGCTCGCCGCGCGCGGCCGCCCGGAGAGCACCCCCCGCCGCAGGGCCCGCATCCGCAGCGCCTGGGAAGTGCTCCCGGAGATCGCTCCGGAGCTGACCGAGTGGAGCGCCCTCTTCGCCTCCGGAGCCACCCGCCGGGCCCGCGCCGAGGCGGGCATACAGGGAGCGGCGGGCACCCGCGACGCCGACGACCTGATACGCGACGTGGAGATGTTTCTGCGCCTGGTCGAGCGGATGCTGGTCCCGCAGCCCGTGCTGCCGCTGCCCCGCCAGGAACCCGGCCGCCCTGCCCCCGGGGGAGGCGGCGGCCGCGAGGTGCAGGACGCGGGCTGAGCGGCGGCACCCGCGCTCGCGCCGGACCGGCGGGACGGAGGCCGCCCGCGGTCCGGCCGGACGGCCGTGCGCGCCCCGGTGAGACGGACGTCCGGACAGGGGGGAGGAGGCAATAGGGTGGAGGGCGCCTGAAGTCCTCCCGTCCCTGCCCGGGGCCGGTGGGGCGCCCCGTATCGCGCCGCCGTGCCCAAGGCGGCGCCGCGCCGAGGAGTCAACTGCCGTGTCGGACCCGATGCGCCCGCCCGCCACCCGCCACCAGCCCCCGGCGGCGTCGCTGCGCTCCGACCCCTCCCGGTCCCGCGCCTCCCTCCGCACCGCCGTCGTCTGGCACGTCCTCCAGGACGCCCTCGACCGCCGGGTCAAGGCCACCGGCCGGGAGTCGCTCGACGTGCTCGACACCGGGGGCGGCAGCGGCAACTTCGCGGTGCCCGTGGCCGGCCTCGGCCACCGCGTCACCGTGGTCGACCCCAGCCCGAACGCGCTCTTCGCGCTGGAGCGCCGGGCCGCCGAGGCCGGCGTCGCCGACCGCGTCCAGGGCGTTCAGGGCGACGCGCACGGCCTCTTCGACGTGGTCGAGCGCGGCGGCTACGACGCGGTGCTGTGCCACGGCGTCCTCGAATACGTCGACGACCCCGCGGAGGGCGTCCGCAACGTGGTGGCGGCGCTGCGCCCCGAGGGCGTCCTCAGCCTGCTCGCCGCCGGCCTCGGCGGAGCGGTCCTCGCCCGCGCCCTCGCCGGGCACTTCACGGAGGCCCGGCAGGCCCTGGAGAGCCCGGACGGACGCTGGGGCGAGGCCGACCCCGTACCGCACCGGTTCACCGCCGAACAGCTCACCGCGCTCGTCGAGGGCGCGGGCCTCGACGTCGGCGCCGTGCACGGCGTGCGGGTCTTCGCCGACCTCGTCCCCGGTGTCCTCGTGGACACCGAGCCGAGCGCCAAGGAGGCGCTGCTGGAGCTGGAGGCTGCGGCCGCCGAGCTCCCCGCGTTCCACTCCGTGGCCACCCAGCTCCACGTGCTCGGCGAGACCCGGACCACCGGCCGCGGCTGAGCCTCCGCCGTGACGCGCCGCTGATCAGCGACGGGGCGGCAGATGGAGTACGCCACAGGCCACCCGATCGAGCGCCCGGCGCCGTATGATCGAGGGAGACCGTCCGGCATGACGGGCCGTCCGCTGGGGAATGCACGCTTCAGTGAGTCGGAGTGCCATGGCGGGTTCCGGTTGGTCGATTGGCGTAGAGGGGCGGGTTTCACGGGGGCGATTCCCTGCCTATCCTGAAGGGGACCCCCGGTCGCCCCGGCGACTGCACGATGAGGAGGACTCCGTGCCGCTCTCGGAGCACGAGCAGCGAATGCTCGAGCAGATGGAGCGAGCGCTGTACGCCGAAGATCCCAAGTTCGCGACAGCGCTTGAGGGAAGCGGGCTGCGTACGTACACCCGACGACGGGTCTACCAGGCGGTCGTGGGCTTCCTGGTGGGTATCGCGCTCCTCATGGCCGGAATGGTCGCACAGCAGATCTGGGTGAGCGTGGTGGGTTTCCTCGTCATGCTCGGATGCGCGGTGCTCGCGGTCACCGGATGGCGCAAGGCGCCCAAGCCGGGTGAGCAGCCGGCCACGCCGGGAGCACCCGGTGCGCCGGGCGCCCCCGCGACGAGGCGGCAGGCGCGGCAGCGGCGCTCCATGATGAACCGCATCGAGGAACGGTGGCAGCGGAGGCGGGACGAGCAGGGCTAGGTCCTCCGGACGGCCTCGCGATCGTGTGTGAGGGGCGACCACCCGAGCGGTGGCCGCCCCTCACGCGTACCCCCGGCGCATCGCGCCCGGCGCTCATGCCCCGTGCCCGCCGCCCGGGGGTCTGCGACCTCGTCCGGGCGGGTCGACCCCGTTCGCCCGGGCCTCCGGCCCGTTCGGGCCGGAGATTCCCGCTGCCGCCGCGCTCTCGACCCCGTCCGGGCCGTGATGCTCCCGTTGCCCCGGGGTCCCGCCCCCGTCCAGGCCGGGAAGCCCCGTTCGCCCCGCGGGACGGTGCCCGCGGGGCGACGGGACGGTGGGCGGCGACGGTGGGCGGCGCCCTCGGTCAGGGATTCTCGCCCGCCGCGGGGCGGAGGCGGTTCACCAGGGCCGTCCTCCGGGCGGCCGCGTCGGCGCGGAGGGCGGCCCAGCGGTCCGCCGCCGCCCAGGCCACCCGGACGGCGGAGCGGGGGGCGAACCGTGCGCGCAGCCGCGTACGGCGGCTCACCGCGGAGTGCAGGGCGCGCGCCACCTGCCGGGCGTCCTCGCCGAGCCCCGCCGCCGGGCGCGGTCGCGGGGCGTAGAGCACCTGTTCCACCGCCGCCGCGATCCGGTGCACCGCCTCGGCCGCGGCCGGGTCGAGACGCCCCAGCCGTACGATCCGGGCGGCCGCCGTGCGCGGGGTCAGCGACTCGTCCGGCGGGATGCCGTGGTCCCAGGCCGTGTCGGAGACCTCCTGCCACGCCGCCAGCGTGTACGCGGCCGCGTCCGCCTCGGTGCGGGCGTGCCCGCCGAGCCGTACCGACCGGATCCGCAGCCGCCACAGCATCGGCAGCAGCGGCACGGCGAGCACCGCGAGTCCCGCCAGGGCCAGCCCGAGGATCAGGGGCCACGGCGGTCCGCCGCCGTCCGAGCCCGCCACGGCCTGCGGGGCCTGGCTCTCGCAGCCCTGGAGCCGCTTCTGCTCGGCCGAGCAGCTCTGGTCGGCGGACGGCTCGTCGGAGGGCGCAGCGGCCGCCGAGCGCGAGGGCCGCGGCACGTCCGGGACGTCACCGCCCGGGGTCTGGGTCTGCGTGTACTCCGGGACCGTGCCCCGGTTCGGAGTCGGCTCGAAACGCGTCCAGCCCACGCCCTCGAAGTACAGCTCCGGCCAGGCGTGCGCGTCCCGCAGCCCGACCGACATCGAACCGTCCGCCTTCGGGGAGCCCGGGGTGAAGCCGACCGCGACGCGGGCCGGAATCCCCAGCGTCCGGGCCATCGACGCCATGGCGAAGGAGAAGTGGACGCAGAAGCCCTCCTTGTCCTTCAGGAAGCGGGCGATGGCCGCCGAGCCGCTGCCCACCTGCACCTGGGTGTCGTAGGTGAACCCGCCGTTCACGGCGAAGTAGTCCTGCAGTTTCACCGCGCGCTCGTAGTTGTTGGCCGCGCCGTCGGTGACCTCCCGCGCGGTCTCGGCGACCACCGCGGGCAGCGAGTCCGGGACCTTCGTGAACTCGCGCTCCAGCGTCGCCGGCGGCTCGGGCGCCGCCGCGAGCTGTTCGGCGGTCGGCCGCACGATCAGGCTGGAGACGTCGTACCGCAGGCCCTTGGTGTTCTGGCCGTGGTCACCGACGAGGGTCCGACCGACGGGCTCGTAGCGCCACTTGCCCTCCACGTCCACCCGGCTCGCGGGATACGGCATCGGCAGCCATTCCTGCGCGTACCAGTCGGCCGCCGATATCCGCGTCCTGATCTCCGTCTGCCGGACGTCGCCGCTCAGGCCGTTCGGGGGCGGCAGGGTGCCCGGGACGTCCAGGATGTGCCGCCGGGCCGGCTTCCAGGCGGTGCCGTCGAACTCGTCGAGGGCGACGATCCGCAGGTACAGGTCCTGGGTCTCCTCCGTGTCGGTGCGGTACGACAGGACCTCGCGGTCCTCGTTCACGTTCAGGCTGTCGCGCAGGGACACCAGGGGGTTGACCGCGGAGATCGTGCCGCCGCCCCCGGAGCCCGAACCGACACCGGCGCCCGCGCCGTCCAGCAGCCCGCCGTGCAGGGCGGGCAGCGCGAGCGGCACCACCAGGGCGACGCCCAGCGCGACCGCGCCGATACGCCGTCCGGTACGCACCGGCGCGATCGCGCCCGGCCCCTGGCTCGAGCCGGGCAGCCGGGCGGCGCCGCCGAAGACGCGCCCCCACTGCGAGAGCCGGTCGCGGCTCTCGGCCAGCAGCAGCATCAGATAACCGCTCGCCGCCAGCAGGAACCACAGCCACGAGGCGGCCGAGTCGGAGAGCCCCGCCGCGACCGAGTACAGCGCGAGCAGCGGCAGTCCGGCCGGGGCGGCGCTGCGGAACGTCACCGCCAGCGCGTCCACGGCGAGAGCGATGACCAGGACACCGCCGACCAGCATCAGCCGGATGCCGTCGGTCAGTGGGGCCGGTATGGAGTACCGCCCGACGTCGTCCGTGCCCGCCTGGAACAGCGTCTGGAACTGGTGGAAGACGTCCGGGCCCGGCACGAACCCGGCGACGGCCTGCTGCCGGGCGAAGACCAGCGTCAGCAGCACAAGCGCCACCAGCGCCTGCACCGCCACGGTCAGCGGCCGGGCCAGCGGGACCCTCCGGGCCAGCGCGCCCACACCCGACTGGATCGCGACCAGGATCACCGCCTGCAGGAGCCAGGTCGCCGGGTCGACCAGCGGCAGCAGGGCGCAGGCGGCCATCAGCGTGGCCGCCGCCGCGCACAGCGTCAGCCGCGCGAGCCCGCTCACGAGAGGTCACCCCCCGCCGTGCCGCCCGTCCGGGCCAGCTCCACGCGCTGCCGGTCGGCCTGCCGCCACAGGTCGGCGAGGCTCGCCCCCCGTGGCACCTTCAGGGCGGTCCAGCCCGCCTCGCGCAGCATCCGCAGCCGCTCCTCGCTCGGGTCCGACGGCCCGGGGACATCGGCCGTCTCGCGTGTCCAGGTGTCGCTGTCCAGGAGGAACGCGACCGCTCCGCCGCTGCGCCGCCGCATTCCGGCGAGCACCGACGCCTGCTCCTCGTCCAGATCGCCGAGGAAGGCGATCAGGAGTCCCTCGCTCCCCGCGCCGAGCGCGTCGTGGGCGGAAGCCAGACCGGTGCCGTCCGAATGGTCGATCACGGCGAGGGTGTCCATCATCAGCCCGGCCGCGTCCGCCGACTCCTGGCTCGCGCCCGCGAACCCGTCGGCCCCCTCGCCGGGCACCGAACTCCCCGTGTCCGTCAGCAGCCGCACCGAGAAGCCCCGTTCGAGCATGTGCACCAGCGTCGACGCGGCACCCGAGACGGCCCACTCGAAGGCGGAGTCCGGGCCCGCCCCGTAGAACGCGGTGGCCCGCGTGTCGAGCAGCACCGTGCAGCGCGAGCGCTGCGGCTGCTCCTCGCGGCGGACCATCAGCTCGCCGTAGCGCGCGGTCAGCCGCCAGTGCACCCGGCGCAGGTCGTCGCCGTAGCGGTAGCCGCGCGGGATCACGTCGTCCTCGCCCGCCAGCGCGAGCGACCGCTGCCGCCCGTCGCCGTGCCCCTTGGCCTCGCCGCTCAGCCGGACCGGCGGCAGCGCCTCCACGCGCGGGACGACCGTCAGCGTGTCGTACGACGAGAAGGACCGGGTCAGCTCGCACATCCCGAAGGGATCCGTCAGCCGCAGCTGCAGCGGCCCCAGCGGGTACCTGCCCCGCAGGTCCGAACGGACCCGGTAGGACACCTCGCGGCGCCCGCCCGCCTCCATCCGGTCCAGTACGAACCGGGGCCGCGGACCGAGCACGTACGGCACCCGGTCCTGGAGCATCAGCAGCCCGGTGGGCAGCCGCGAGACGTTGTCCATCCGCAGGTGGACGCGGGCCTCGGACCCGGCGGGCACGCGTCCGGGGGACAGCCGGCGGCTGCCCGCCACGCGGTAGCGGGTGCGGTACAGCACGGTCGCGCAGACCAGCGGCAGCACGGCGAGCAGCAGCCCGACCCGGAGCAGATCGCTCTGCCCCAGGACATAGGCGCAGACGGCGGCGGCGATCCCGGCGGCCAGGAAGGAGCGCCCGCGGGTGGTGAGCCCGGCGAGCGCCGTGCGCAGCCCGCCCCGGTCGCCGCCGCCGTCGTCGTCCGCGTGCGCGGCCGCGGCGGACGTCATCACAGCCTCCGGGGAGGCTGCTGGCCGTAGGCGGGGGTGCCGCGGCCCATCGGGAAGCCGTTCTGCGGCAGGGGAGCGGCGGCGGGGACGGCGGTGCGCTGCAGGATGTCCTGGACGACCTGCTCGGACGTGCGCCGGTTCAGCTGCGCCTGCGCGGTGGGCAGCAGGCGGTGGGCGAGGACGGCCACCGCGAGCGCCTGGATGTCGTCGGGGAGCGCGTAGTCCCGGCCGCTGAGCGCAGCGGAGGCCTTAGCGGCGCGCAGCAGGTGCAGGGTGGCGCGCGGCGAGGCCCCGAGTCTGAGATCGGGGTGGGTGCGCGTGGCCGCGACGAGGTCCACCGCGTACCGCCGCACCGGATCGGCGACGTGCACCGAGCGGACGGCGTCGACCAGCTTGACGATCTCGTGCGCGTGCGCCACCGGCTGGAGGTCGTCCAGCGGGGAGACCCCGCCGTGGACGTCCAGCATCTGCAGCTCGGCCTCGGCACTCGGATAGCCGATGGAGACCCGGGCCATGAAACGGTCGCGCTGTGCCTCGGGCAGCGGGTAGGTGCCCTCCATCTCGACCGGGTTCTGCGTGGCCACCACCATGAACGGGCTGGGCAGCTCGTAGGTCTGCCCGTCGATGGTGACCTGGCGCTCCTCCATGGACTCCAGGAGGGCGGACTGCGTCTTCGGGGACGCGCGGTTGATCTCGTCGCCGATCACGATCTGCGCGAAGATCGCGCCCGGCTTGAACTCGAAGTCCCGGCGCTGCTGGTCCCAGATGGACACACCCGTGATGTCCGAGGGCAGCAGGTCGGGGGTGAACTGGATACGGCGCACGGAGCAGTCGATGGACCGCGCCAGTGCCTTGGCGAGCATGGTCTTGCCGACGCCGGGGACATCCTCGATCAGCAGGTGTCCCTCGGCTAGCAGTACGGTCAGCGAAAGCCGTACGACCTCTGGCTTGCCTTCGATCACTCCTTCCACCGAACTGCGGACACGCTCCACAGTGGCGGTCAGATCTGTAAGGCTCGCTCGATCGTCATAGGTCGTCACCCGGCCCTCCTCGGCCCGTTCTCTCTTACTCCGGGCCGACGCTCTGCGATGCCGACCGGCCCACCCCGGAACACGGACGTCCCGCGGGAGAGGTTCCGCGCGACGTCACCCCCGCATTCTTGTTGCCGTTACCGGTTCGTGTCACTCGCCTGTGGACAACTGCCCGCGCTTTGTCGGTTTGATGCCCTTTCGGGAGCGGCGGAACCGGAGTGGCCGCCTGCGGGACGACGTGGTGCGAAACCCCCCCGCGGGACACCGCGGAAGGCGGTCCTACGAGGGGTCGACCTCGCGCAGCAGGCCCGTCTTCACGTCGAAGACGAATCCGCGTACGTCGTCGGTGGCCAGCAGGAACGGCGAGGTGCGCACCCGCTGCATCGACTGCCGCACGTCCTGGTCGGCGTCGAGGAAGGCCTCCACCGCCCACGACGGACGCTGGCCCACCTCCATCTCCAGGTCGTGCCGGAAGTCCTCCGTGATCGACTGCATGCCGCAGTTGGTGTGGTGGATGAGCACGACGCTGCGGGTGCCGAGCGCCCGCTGGCTGATGGTGAGCGAGCGGATCACGTCGTCCGTGACGACACCACCGGCGTTGCGGATGGTGTGGCAGTCGCCCAGGTCCAGCCCCAGCGCCCGGTGCAGGTCGAGGCGGGCGTCCATGCAGGCCACCACCGCCACCTTCTGCACCGGACGGGCGTCCATCCCGGGGTCGGTGAAGGCGGCGGCGTAGCGCTCGTTGGCGTCGACCAGACGGTCCGTGACGGTGCCGGCCGCTATGGCGTCCTCGGGTTCTGTGGGTACTGATGCGGAAGTCGTCATGCCTATGACGTTACTGGTCACCCGCCGCACGGGCCCGCTGTGGGAGGGGACAAAGAACATGATCGCGGATTGTTGTGACGCGATCCACAACCGGGACGGGAACCCGTCGCGCCGGAGTTCCCCGCGTGTCCGCCGTCGCCGCGGGTCCCGGCACGCCGCCGCGAGGCCCGCCGCGAGCGGCCCGCGACGCGCAGGCCGGTTGATTGACCGCGCGACACCGTGGACTAAAGTGACGCGAAGCGGGAGGGCCAGGCTCTCCCCGCTGGACAGCATTCCCCGGAGGCCCGGCGACTTTCCGGAGCCTCCCCGCGTGCGCGGCGCGTACGTACGGCTCGGCCCCCTTCCGCTTCCGGCCGGCTGACGCTTCCGGCGCCGGCGGGCCACCCCCTCACCGGGGCATCTCCCCGGCACCGGCCGGCACAGGGCGGGGACCCGGCGGTGCGTGCGGCCGCGCCGGATCTGAGAGGGCCCCTTGAGCCAGAGTCGACATGTCCCGGTGATGCTCCGACGGTGCCTGGACATGCTGGCCCCGGCCCTGGCCGGACCGGGCGCCGTCGTCGTCGACTGCACCCTCGGCCTCGGCGGCCACAGCGAGGCGCTGCTCAGCCGGTTCCCCGAGGCCCGGCTCGTCGCCCTCGACCGGGACAAGGAGGCGCTGCGCCTCTCCGGTGAACGGCTCGCGCCCTTCGGCGACCGGGCCACCCTCGTGCACGCGGTCTACGACGAACTCCCCGACGTGCTCGCCCGGCTGGGCCTGCCGCGCGTCCAGGGCGTCCTGTTCGACCTCGGGGTCTCCTCGATGCAGCTGGACGAGGCGGACCGCGGTTTCGCCTACGCCCAGGACGCGCCGCTCGACATGCGCATGGACCAGACGACCGGCATCAGCGCCGCCGAGGTGCTCAACACCTACCCGGCCGGCGAACTCGTACGGATCCTGCGGGCCTACGGCGAGGAGAAGCAGGCCAAGCGGATCGTCTCCGCCGTCGTGCGCGAGCGCGAGAAGGAGCCCTTCACCAACAGCGCACGCCTCGTCGAACTGATCCGCGACGCGCTGCCGCAGGCCGCCAAGCGCACCGGCGGCAACCCCGCCAAGCGCACCTTCCAGGCCCTGCGCATCGAGGTCAACGGCGAACTCACCGTCCTGGAGCAGGCGATCCCCGCGGCCGTGAGGAGTCTCGCGGTCGGCGGCCGGATCGCCGTCCTCTCGTACCACTCCCTCGAGGACCGGCTGGTCAAGCAGGTGTTCGCGGCCGGCGCCGCCTCGACGGCGCCGCCCGGGCTGCCGGTGGTGCCCGAGCGCTACCAGCCGAGGCTCAAGCTGCTGACACGCGGTGCCGAACTTCCCACCGAGGAGGAGATCGCCGAGAACCGCCGGGCGGCCCCCGCCCGCCTGCGGGGAGCCGAACGCATCCGCGAGGACGCCGAATGAGCCACGAGAAGGGGGACGTGTGAGGCACACGAGGGGAAGGGCGCGTACGCCGAAGCCGCCTCACCGGGAGGACGCGTGAGCAGGAGACCCGAGCTGAGGGGCAGGGCCGCCCGGCTCGCCCGGCTCTTCCCGGCCGGCGCGCGGAAGGCCGCCCGCACCCCCTTCGTCCTGCTGGTCGTGCTGCTGCTCGGCGGCGGCCTGATCTGCCTCCTGGTGCTGAACTCCGCGCTCAGCGAGGGGGCGTTCCGCCTCGACGACCTCCAGGACGACACCAAGAGCCTCACCGACGAGGAGCAGCAGCTCCAGCGCGACGTGGACGCCTACTCCGCGCCCGACGCCCTGATGCGGCGCGCCAGCGAGCTGGGCATGGTCCCTGGCGGCGACCCCGTCTTCCTCGACCCCGACGGCACCGTCAGGGGCGTCCCCTCGGCCGCCGCCGGGCAGTCCGGCGTCAGCACCCGGGTGGTGCGGCCGCCCGAGGTCCTCGCCCCGCTGCCGTACCCGGCGCCCACCGCGGCCGCCTCCCCGGCCGGTGATCCGGCCGGCCCCTCCGGGCGGGACGCCGCGCCCACCCCGTCCGCACAGCCCTCCACGAACTCCGGCAGGTGACGGAAGTGTCCGACAGGGAACCGCCGCGCCGCCGCGTGCCCGGCCCCGCCAGGCCCGTACGCCCGAGCGGCGGACGGCGTCCGGGCCCCGGCGTCCGGCCCCCGCGCCGTCCGGGCGCCCCCGGAGCGGGCGGCCCCCGCGTCATCCGGCTCGGCAGCCCGCGGCCCCGGCTCCGGCTGGTCGGCCTCGCGCTGACCCTGGTCGTGCTCGCCTTCGTCGTACGGCTGCTCCAGGTGCAGGCCGTCGACGCGAGCACCTACACCGCCAAGGCGGAGCAGAACCGGTACGTGGGCCGCACCCTGGCCGCCGAACGCGGGGGGATCTCCGACCGCAACGGCGTCGAGCTGGCCACCAGCGTGGACGCGTACGACATCACCGCCGACCCCACGATGTTCACGCCGAAGGCCACGAAGACGAACGACGCTCCCCAGCAGGCCGCGGCCCTCCTCGCCCCGATCCTGAACCAGAGCGCCGAACGGGTCGCCGAGAAGCTCGGCACCAGGAACACCCGCTACACCCTGCTCGCGCACCGCAGGACCCCGCAGGTCTGGAAGCAGATCCAGGACCTGAAGGAGACCCTCGCGGCCAAGGCCGAGACCGACAAGGGCACGGTCAACGTCCTGGCCGGCGTCCTCGCGGTCCCCGCCAGCAAGCGGGTCTACCCGAACGGCGAACTCGCCGCCGGGATACTGGGCTGGGTCAACGCCGCGGGCAAGGGCGGCGGCGGCATCGAGCAGCAGCTGAACGGGACGCTGGCCGGCAAGGACGGCAAGATCCGCTACGCCCAGTCCGGCGGCCGCCAGGTGCCGACCGCCGGTTCCACGGAGACGCCCGCGGTGGCGGGTTCCGACGTCGAGCTCACCATCGACCGGGACATCCAGTGGGCCGCCCAGAACGCGATCAGCAAGCAGGTGGAGGAGTCGGCGGCCGACCGCGGTTACGTCATCGTCCAGGACACCCGCACCGGACAGGTCCTGGCCATGGCCAACTCGCCCGGCTTCGACCCCAACGACCTCTCGGACGCCGACCCGGACGCGCTCGGCAACGCCGCCGTCCAGGACGCCTTCGAGCCCGGCTCCACCGCCAAGGTCATGTCCATGGCCGCCGTCATCGAGGAGAACGTCGCCACCCCCGCCACGCACGTGATCGTGCCCAACCGGCTGCACCGCGGCGACCGGCTCTTCCAGGACGACGTCGACCACGACACCTGGAACCTGACGCTCAACGGCGTCCTCGCCAAGTCCAGCAACATCGGGACGATCCTGGCCACCGGCCAGCTCGGCAAGACCCAGAAGCAGGCCAACCAGGTCCTCTACTCGTATCTGCGCAAGTTCGGCATCGGCGGCGCCACCGGCCTCGGCTTCCCCGGCGAGACCAACGGCATCCTCGCGCCCCCCGGCAAGTGGTCCACCTCGCAGCAGTACACGATCCCTTTCGGCCAGGGCGTCTCCGTCAACGCGATGCAGGCCGCCTCCGTGTACTCGACCATCGCCAACGGCGGCGTTCGCGTCGAGCCGAGCCTCGTGCGCGGCACCAGGGGACCCGACGGCCGCTTCACCCCGGCCGCCGAGCCGAAGAAGACCAGGGTCGTCAGCGAGAAGACGGCGCGGACGGTCGCGCGGATGCTGGAGTCCGTGGTGGACGACGAGGAGGGCACCGGCAGCAAGGCGCGCATCCCCGGCTACCGCGTCGCGGGCAAGACGGGTACGGCGAACCGCGTGGATCCGGCCACCGGCAAGTACCACGGCTACACGTCCTCGTTCGCCGGATTCGCGCCCGCCGACAAGCCCCGCGTCACCGTCTACTGCGTGATCCAGAACGCCACACAGGGCAGCTACTTCGGCGGCCAGATCTGCGGACCCGTCTACAAGCAGGTCATGGAGTTCGCCCTGAAGACCCTCCAGGTCCCACCCACCGGCGCCGGGCCCGCCCGCCTGCCCGTCACTTTCTAGCCGTTCCCGTACGTCCAGAACCACCGATCAGGAACCGCCCGTGACAACGATCACTCCCGGCCCGGGCAACGACCCGGCCCCCCGCCCCTCACTTCGCTCCGGCGGGGGTGCGCCCGGTACGCTCACCGCCGTGCCACACGCTGATCAGTCCCAAAACACCCAGAAGGGCGCTCCTGTGACCTACCCGGGGCCGCCGCGACCGGTTCGGAACTCCGCCACACCCCTCGCGGAACTCGCCGGTCAGCTGGGTACCGCCCGGCCGCGGAGCGACGCCGGGGTCACGGGCATCACCCATGACTCCCGCGCCGTGCGCCCCGGCGACCTGTACGCCGCGCTGCCCGGCGCCCGGATGCACGGCGCCGACTTCGTGACCCAGGCCGCGGGCCTCGGCGCCGTCGCCGTGCTGACCGACCCGACGGGCGCCGAGCGCGCAGCGGCGACGGGCCTGCCGGTCCTCGTCGTCGACGACCCGCGCGCGCGGATGGGCGAACTGGCCGCCACCCTCTACGGCCGGCCCGGACGCGACCTGCTCCAGATCGGCATCACCGGGACCTCCGGCAAGACCACCACCGCGTACCTCGTGGAGGGCGGTCTGAGGACGGTCCGCAGCACCGGCCTGATCGGCACGGTGGAGATGCGCATCGGCGACGAGCGCATCAAGTCGGAGCGCACCACCCCCGAGGCCACCGACCTGCAGGCCCTCTTCGCGGTCATGCGGGAGCGCGGCGTCGAGGCGGTCGCCATGGAGGTCTCCAGCCACGCCCTGGTCCTCGGCCGGGTCGACGGCTGCGTCTTCGACATCGCCGTCTTCACCAACCTCAGCCCGGAGCACATGGAGTTCCACTCCGGCATGGAGGACTACTTCCAGGCCAAGGCACAGCTGTTCACGCCGGAGCGCAGCAGGCTCGGCGTCGTCAACCTCGACGACGAGTACGGGCGCCGGCTGGCCAAGGAGGCGGGCGTCTCCGTCGTCACCTTCTCCGCCGAGGGCCACCCGGACGCCGACTGGCGTGCCGAGGACGTCGAAGTCGGCCCGCTGGACTCGACGTTCACCGTCGTCGGCCCCGAGGGCGTGCGGATCTCCGCGAAGTCACCGCTCGCGGGCCCCTTCAACGTGGCGAACACCCTGGCCGCCGTCGTCGCCCTCGCCGTCGCCGGGCTCGACCCGCAGTCCGCCGCCGACGGCGTCGCCGCGGTGCCCGGCGTCCCGGGCCGGCTGGAGCGGGTGGACGCCGGCCAGCCCTACCTCGCGGTCGTCGACTACGCGCACAAGACGGACGCCGTCGAGTCGGTGCTGCGCGCGCTGCGCAAGGTCACCGAGGGCCGGCTGCACATCGTGCTCGGCTGCGGCGGCGACCGGGACAGGACGAAACGGATGCCGATGGGCGCGGCCGCGGCCCGGCTCGCCGACACCGCCGTACTGACCTCCGACAACCCCCGTGGCGAGGATCCCCTGGCGATCCTCGCGACGATGCTCGCCGGCGCCGCCGAGGTACCGGCGCACGAGCGCGGCGAGGTGCAGGTCTTCGAGGACCGTGCCGCCGCCATCGCCGCCGCCGTCGCCCGGGCCCGGCCCGGTGACACCGTGCTGGTCGCGGGCAAGGGCCACGAGCAGGGCCAGGACATCGCCGGTGTGGTCCGTCCCTTCGACGACCGCCAGGTGCTTCGCGAAGCTATCCAGCAGACCCAGGGATGAACTTGTGATCGCCCTCTCTCTCGCCGAGATCGCAGCAGTCGTCGGCGGGCAGACGCACGACATACCGGATCCGGCCGTACTGGTCACCGGGCCCGTCGTCAGAGACTCCCGGGAAGTGGAGTCCGGCAGCCTCTTCGTCGCCTTCGCCGGTGAACGCGTGGACGGCCACGACTTCGCCGCCGACGTCGTCGCCGCGGGGGCCGCCGCCGTACTGGCCTCGCGTCCCGTCGGTGTCCCCGCGATCGTCGTCGACGACGTGCAGAGCGCCCTCGGGGCGCTCGCACGGCACGTCGTCGAACGGCTCGGCGCCACCCTCGTCGCCCTCACCGGCTCCGCGGGCAAGACCAGCACCAAGGACCTCGTCGCCCAGGTGCTGGGGCGCAAGGCACCCACCGTCTTCACGCCCGGCTCCCTCAACAACGAGATCGGACTGCCCCTCACCGCGCTCAGCGCCACCGAGGAGACCCGCTACCTCGTCCTGGAGATGGGCGCCCGGGGCATCGGCCACATCCGCTACCTCGCCTCGCTGACACCCCCCAGGATCGGCATCGTCCTCAACGTCGGCAGCGCCCACATCGGCGAGTTCGGCGGCCGCGAGCAGATCGCGCAGGCCAAGGGCGAGCTCGTCGAGGCCCTGCCGGCGGCCGAGGACGGCGGTGTCGCCGTCCTGAACGCCGACGATTCCCTCGTCCGCGCGATGGCCTCCCGCACGAAGGCACGCGTGATCCTCTTCGGCGAGTCCGACGAAGCGGACGTACGTGCCGAGAACGTCCGCCTCACCGGCGGCGGACAGCCCTCCTTCAGCCTTCACACACCCTCCGGGTGCAGTGATGTGACCATGCGCCTGTACGGTGAGCACCACGTGTCGAACGCGCTCGCCGCGGCCGCCGTCGCCCATGAGTTGGGCATGTCCGCAGACGAGATCGCCCGTGCGCTCTCCGAGGCGGGCTCCCTCTCCCGCTGGCGGATGGAGGTCACCGAGCGCCCGGACGGCGTGACGGTCGTCAACGACGCCTACAACGCGAACCCCGAGTCCATGCGAGCCGCCCTGCGCGCGCTCGCGGCGATGGGCGAGGGGCGGCGGACCTGGGCGGTGCTCGGCAAGATGGCCGAGCTCGGGGACGAGGCGCTCGCCGAGCACGACGCGGTCGGACGGCTCGCCGTCCGGCTCAATGTCGGCAAGCTCGTCGCGGTCGGGGGCAGGGAAGCGTCCTGGCTGCAACTGGGCGCATACAACGAGGGTTCGTGGGGTGAGGAGTCGGTGCACGTGTCCGACGCACAGGCGGCTGTCGACCTGTTGCGCAGCGAGCTGCGCCCGGGAGACGTCGTTCTCGTGAAGGCGTCCCGGTCGGTCGGGCTCGAGAGCGTGGCGCAGGCGCTGCTCGAGACCGGTGCCGAGGGTGAGGTCGCCGCCCGATGATGAAGCAGATCCTGTTCGCGGGAGTCATCGGTCTGTTCCTGACTCTGATCGGCACGCCGCTGCTGATCAAGCTGCTGGCCCGCAAGGGGTACGGCCAGTACATCCGGGACGACGGCCCGCGCGAGCACCACAGCAAGCGCGGTACGCCGACCATGGGTGGTATCGCCTTCATCCTGGCGACGATCATCGCGTACTTCCTGTCCAAGGTGATCACGGGCTACCCGCCGACCTTCTCGGGTCTGCTGGTGCTCGGCCTGATGGCGGGGATGGGCCTGGTCGGCTTCCTGGACGACTACATCAAGATCGTCAAGCGGCGTTCGCTGGGTCTGCGGGCCAAGGCGAAGATGGCCGGACAGCTGATCGTGGGCATCGGCTTCGCCGTCCTCGCGCTGCAGTTCGCGGACAACCGGGGCAACACCCCGGCCTCCACCAAGCTCTCCTTCGTCCAGGACTTCGGCTGGACGATCGGCCCGGTGCTGTTCGTCATCTGGGCGCTGTTCATGATTCTCGCCATGTCCAACGGCGTGAACCTGACGGACGGTCTGGACGGTCTCGCGACCGGCGCGGCGACGATGGTCTTCGGCGCCTACACGTTCATCGGCGTCTGGCAGTTCCAGGAGTCCTGCGCCAACGCGAACACGCTGACCAACCCGAGCGCCTGCTACGAGGTGCGCGATCCGCTGGACCTCGCGGTCGTCGCCGCCGCCCTGATGGGCGCCTGCTTCGGCTTCCTGTGGTGGAACACCTCGCCCGCCAAGATCTTCATGGGGGACACCGGTTCCCTCGCGCTCGGCGGCGCGCTCGCCGGCCTCGCGATCTGCTCCCGCACGGAGCTGCTCGTCGCGCTGCTCGGCGGCCTCTTCGTCCTCATCACCATGTCGGTGGTCATCCAGGTCGGCTCGTTCCGCCTCACCGGCAGACGCGTCTTCCGGATGGCTCCGCTCCAGCACCACTTCGAACTCAAGGGCTGGTCCGAGGTCCTGGTCGTGGTCCGCTTCTGGATCATCCAGGGCATGTGCGTGATCGTCGGACTCGGCCTCTTCTACGCGGGATGGGCAGCACAGAAGTGACCGACTGGCAGGGCAAGAACGTCACCGTCGCCGGACTCGGCGTCTCCGGGATCCCGGCGGCCCGCGTCCTGCACGGTCTGGGCGCCGTCGTCACCGTCGTCAACGACGGCGACGACGAGCGCTCCCGGGCCCAGGCGGCGGATCTGGAGGCGCTCGGCGTCACCGTCCGCCTCGGCGACGGAGCGACCCTGCCCGAGGGCACCGGACTGATCGTCACCACACCCGGGTGGAAGCCCGACAAGCCGCTTTTCGCCGCTGCCGCCGAGGCCGGTGTGCCGGTCTGGGGCGACGTCGAACTGGCCTGGCGGCTGCGCGGCCCCGGCGCCGCGCCGTGGCTCGCCGTCACGGGCACCAACGGCAAGACCACGACCGTACGGATGCTCGCCTCGATCCTGGAGGCGGCGGGCCTGCGCACGGCCGCCGTCGGCAACATCGGGGTCTCGCTGCTGGACGTCGTGCTCGGCGACACCGAGTACGACGTGCTCGCGGTCGAACTCTCCAGCTACCAGCTGCACTGGGCGCCCTCGCTGCGCGCCCACTCAGCGGCCGTGCTCAACCTGGCCCCCGACCACCTCGACTGGCACGGCTCCATGGAGGCGTACGCCGCCGACAAGGGCCGCGTCTACGAGGGCAACCGGGTCGCCTGCGTCTACAACGTGGCCGACAAGGCCACCGAGGACCTGGTGCGCGCGGCGGACGTCGAGGAGGGCTGCCGGGCGGTCGGTTTCACGCTCGGCACGCCCGGCCCCTCCCAAGTCGGCGTCGTGGAGGGCATCCTGGTGGACCGGGCCTTCGTCGAGGACCGGCAGAAGAACGCCCAGGAACTCGCCGAGGTCTCCGACGTCGACCCGCCGGCCCCGCACAACATCGCCAACGCCCTCGCGGCGGCGGCACTCGCGCGCTCCTTCGGGGTGCCCGCCGCGGCCGTACGGGACGGGCTGCGCGCCTTCCGGCCGGACGCCCACCGGATCGAGCACGTCGCCGACGTGGACGGCGTCGCCTACGTCGACGACTCCAAGGCCACCAACACGCATGCCGCCGAGGCCTCCTTGGCCGCGTACGAGTCGGTCGTGTGGATCGCGGGCGGCCTCGCCAAGGGCGCCGTCTTCGACGAGCTGGTCGCGGGGGCCGCCCAGCGGCTGAAGGGGGCCGTCCTGATCGGCCGGGACCGCGCCCTCATCCGGGAAGCGCTCGCGCGACACGCCCCGGAAGTACCCGTCGTCGACCTGGGCCGGACGGACACTGGGGCGATGCCCGAGGCCGTCCGGGAGGCACGACGGCTCGCCGGGCCCGGGGACACGGTACTGCTCGCGCCGGCCTGTGCCTCCATGGACATGTTCACCAACTACAACAAGCGCGGTGACGCGTTCGCCCAGGCGGTACGCGAACTGCGCTCCTGACCCGGCCGCCTCGCCGGGCGGACTCGGGAGGGACGCGTGACACCGTTGTGGCCGGTTCGCCGCGGGTGTGGAGGCGCTGATGCCCGGTAGCCGTACCCGCAGACCTCCCGTGCAGCGGGGGGCATCCGGACCCGCCGCGGCGCGGGCCTCGCACGACAGCTCCCCGGGCCGGCTGTTCCAGCGCGCCCGCCGCGCCTGGGACCGGCCGCTCACCGCGTACTACCTGATCATGGGCAGCAGTCTGCTCATCACCGGACTCGGTCTGGTGATGGTCTACTCGGCCTCCATGATCACCGCGTTGCAGCTGTCGCTGCCGGGGTCGTACTTCTTCCGCAAGCAGTTCTTCGCCGCCGTCCTGGGCACCGTACTGCTGCTGGCCGCCTCGCGGATGCCGGTGAAGCTGCACCGGGCCCTGGCGTACCCGATCCTCGCGGGATCCGTTTTTCTGATGATCCTTGTGCAGGTGCCGGGGATAGGAGTGGCGGTCAACGGCAACCAGAACTGGATCTCCGTCGGCGGCCCCTTCCAGCTCCAGCCGAGCGAGTTCGGCAAGCTGGCGCTGGTGCTGTGGGGCGCCGACCTGCTCGCCCGCAAACAGGACAAGCGGCTGCTGGCCCAGTGGAAGCACATGCTGGTGCCGCTCGTCCCGGCCGCGTTCATGCTGCTCGGACTGATCATGCTCGGCGGCGACATGGGCACCGCGATCATCCTCACGGCCATCCTCTTCGGCCTGCTCTGGCTCGCCGGGGCACCGACCCGGCTCTTCGCCGGTGTGCTCTCCGTCGCCGCCACCATCGGCATCGTCCTCATCAGGACCAGTCCGAACCGGATGGCCCGTCTCGCCTGCATAGGCGCCACCGAACCGGGCCCCGACGACACCTGCTGGCAGGCCGTGCACGGCATCTACGCTCTCGCCTCCGGCGGACTCTTCGGATCCGGACTCGGCGCCAGCGTGGAGAAATGGGGGCAACTGCCCGAAGCGCACACCGACTTCATCTTCGCCATTACCGGGGAGGAACTCGGCCTCGCGGGGACGCTGTCGGTACTCGCCCTCTTCGCGGCTCTAGGCTATGCGGGTATCCGCGTGGCCGGACGCACGGAGGACCCCTTCGTGAGGTACGCCGCGGGAGGTGTGACCACCTGGATCACCGCTCAGGCGGTGATCAACATCGGTGCGGTGCTCGGTCTGCTGCCGATCGCCGGAGTCCCGCTCCCGCTGTTCTCCTACGGGGGTTCCGCCCTGCTTCCGACCATGTTCGCCATCGGTCTGCTGATCGCCTTCGCACGGGACGAACCCGCTGCACGGGCGGCGCTCGCGATGCGGCAACCTCGCTTTGGTAGAAAGCGAGCTGCGGTGAGAGGCTCCGCGGGGGGAGCGGGGCCTCGGAAGTGGAACACGATGCGACGGCGCGCCTCGGCGCGTTCGTCCGGAGAGCGGTGAATTTCGGTGCATGTCGTACTCGCCGGCGGGGGGACCGCCGGCCACATCGAGCCCGCGCTCGCCCTCGCGGACGCCCTGCGCAGGCAGGACCCGACCGTGGGCATCACGGCCCTGGGCACGGAGCGCGGACTCGAGACCCGGCTCGTACCCGAGCGGGGCTACGAACTCGCCCTGATCCCCGCCGTCCCGCTGCCACGCAAGCCCACACCCGAGCTGATCACCGTCCCCGGCCGGCTGCGCGGCACGATCAAGGCGGCCGAGCAGATCCTGGAGCGCACCAAGGCGGACGCGGTCGTCGGCTTCGGCGGTTACGTGGCCCTGCCCGCCTACCTCGCTGCCAAGCGGCTCGGCGTGCCGATCGTCATCCACGAGGCCAACGCCCGCCCGGGCCTGGCCAACAAGATCGGCTCGCGGTACGCGGCGCAGGTCGCCGTCTCCACCCCCGACAGCAAGCTGCGCGGCGCCCGCTACATCGGCATCCCGCTGCGCCGCACCATCGCCACGCTCGACCGCGCGGCCGTACGCCCGGAGGCCCGCGCCGCGTTCGGGCTCGACCCCGCGCTGCCGACGCTGCTGGTCTCCGGCGGCTCGCAGGGCGCCCGCCGCCTCAACGAGGTCGTCCAGCAGGCCGCTCCCCACCTCCAGCGGTCCGGCATCCAGATCCTGCACGCGGTCGGCCCGAAGAACGAACTGCCGCACGTGCAGCAGATGCCGGGGATGCCCCCCTACATCCCGGTACCGTACGTGGACCGGATGGACCTCGCGTACGCGGCGGCCGACATGATGCTCTGCCGCGCGGGCGCGATGACCGTCGCCGAACTCTCCGCCGTCGGGCTCCCGGCCGCCTACGTCCCGCTGCCCATCGGCAACGGCGAACAGCGGCTCAACGCCCAGCCGGTGGTCAAGGCCGGCGGCGGGCTGCTCGTCGACGACGCGGAGCTGACGCCCCAGTGGGTCCAGGCCAACGTCCTGCCCGTCCTCGCCGACCCGCACCGGCTGTACGAGATGTCCCGCGCGGCAAGCGAGTTCGGCCGACGGGACGCCGACGACCTGCTCGTCGGCATGGTGTACGAGGCGATCGCCTCACGCCATCGTTCATAACGCTTGAGGGAAGGCAGGGAGCGTGGCCGGACCGACGACCGCCGAGCGCGGCGAACGGAAGACACCGAGATCCGGCCCGCCCCGGCTGCCGCGTCTCCTGCGACTGCGCAGGCCTCGTAGGATCATCATCCTGCTGCTGGCCCTTGTGGTGCTCGCCGCCGGCACCCTCTGGACGCTCTACGGCTCCTCGTGGCTGCGGGTACGGAAGGTGTCGGCCTCGGGAACACGGGTACTGACTGCCGAACAGGTGCTGGAAACAGCCGACGTTCCGGTCGGGTCGCCGCTCATCTCCGTCGACACCGGGGCCATCGAGGCGCGACTGCGCCGGGAGCTGCCCCGGATCGACACCGTCGAGGTCGTCCGGTCCTGGCCGCACGGGATCGGGGTGAAGGTGACCGAACGCACGCCGGTCCTCGTCGTCGGGAAGGACGGCGGGGACGGCAAGGGCGACACGGGCGAAGAGGACGCGCCGGGCGAAAACGCCGGAAAGAGCGGCGAGTTCGTCGAGGTGGACGCCAAGGGCGTGCGGTTCGCCACGGTCCCGAGCGCTCCGAAGGGCGTTCCCCTGCTGGTCCTGGCCGTGCCCCGGTCGGTGGGCGGCGGCCGGTTCGGCACCGACCGGCTGGTGCGCGAGGCCGTGCGGGTCGCCCGCGCGCTCCCGGACGCGGTCGCCCGCGACACCCAGGTGGTCAAGGTCCGTTCCTTCGACGCCATCGCACTGGAGTTGAGCGGTGAGCGGACCGTCGTGTGGGGCAGCGGAGAGAAGGGCCGGGCCAAGGCGGCGACACTGGGCGCTCTCATGAAAGCAGCTCCGAAGGCCCGGCACTTCGATGTGAGTGTGCCCACCGCCCCCGCGTCATCGGTCAGTTGACGCACATCAGCGCAGGCCAGCACCCTGGCTGGGCATCGCTATGGCTGATCACATAGGGTGAAAAGAAAAACGGGAGGTTCGGCGTGTTCGTTGAACGTGCGCCACTTGTCGACTTAGTGTCCTGTTCGGAAGAGTCCAAGGAACAGGCACACTGGTAACCCTAAACTTCAGCGTTAGGGTTCGGGTCGGCGTTCGGACCGTCCCATTCGGCATCAGTCGTCGGATCGCGGCTCCCGCGAGGCGACGACACGTAACTCGAGGCGAGAGGCCTTCGACGTGGCAGCACCGCAGAACTACCTCGCAGTCATCAAAGTCATCGGTGTCGGCGGCGGTGGTGTCAATGCCATCAACCGGATGATCGAGGTCGGTCTCAAGGGCGTCGAGTTCATCGCCATCAACACCGACGCGCAAGCTCTGTTGATGAGCGACGCCGACGTCAAGCTCGACGTCGGCCGGGAACTCACCCGCGGTCTCGGCGCCGGAGCCAACCCGGCCGTCGGCCGCAAGGCCGCCGAGGACCACCGCGAGGAGATCGAGGAGGTCCTCAAGGGGGCCGACATGGTCTTCGTGACGGCCGGCGAGGGAGGCGGCACCGGCACCGGCGGCGCGCCCGTCGTGGCGAACATCGCCCGCTCGCTGGGCGCCCTCACCATCGGTGTGGTCACCCGCCCGTTCACCTTCGAGGGCCGGCGCCGCGCCAACCAGGCGGAGGACGGCATCGCCGAACTCCGCGAAGAGGTCGACACCCTCATCGTCATCCCCAACGACCGGCTGCTGTCCATCTCGGACCGCCAGGTCTCCGTCCTCGACGCCTTCAAGTCGGCGGACCAGGTCCTGCTCTCCGGTGTCCAGGGCATCACCGACCTCATCACCACCCCCGGCCTGATCAACCTCGACTTCGCCGACGTCAAGTCCGTGATGTCCGAGGCCGGTTCCGCGCTCATGGGCATCGGCTCGGCCCGCGGCGACGACCGGGCCGTGGCGGCCGCCGAGATGGCGATCTCCTCGCCGCTGCTCGAAGCCTCCATCGACGGCGCGCGCGGCGTGCTGCTCTCCATCTCCGGCGGCTCCGACCTGGGCCTGTTCGAGATCAACGAGGCGGCCCAGCTGGTCAGCGAGGCCGCCCACCCCGAAGCCAACATCATCTTCGGCGCGGTCATCGACGACGCCCTCGGCGACGAGGTGCGGGTCACCGTCATCGCGGCCGGCTTCGACGGCGGCCAGCCGCCGTCCAAGCGGGACACCGTCCTCGGCTCCTCCTCGGCCAAGCGCGAGGAGCCCGCGCCCGCGCGTTCCACCGAGAGCCGCCCGTCGTTCGGCTCGCTCGGCAGCGTCACCCCGCGCGAGGAGGCCCCCGAGCCCGCCCCGGAACCGGTCTCGAGCGAGCTGCCCCTCTCCTCCCCGCCGGTCCCGCCGTCCCGGACCTACTCGGACAGCGCGGCCGAGGAGCTGGACGTGCCGGACTTCCTGAAGTGATAGGACAGCGCTCCCGGACGAGCACAGCGAGCGGCGCCCACTTCGCCTTCACCGACCGGTGGGGCGGGGTGAGCGCCGTTCCGTACGAGGAGCTCAACCTCGGCGGGGCGGTCGGCGACGACCCCGGCTCCGTACGGACCAATCGCGAACTGGCCGCCAAGTCGCTGGGCATCGACCCGGCGGCGGTGGTCTGGATGAACCAGGTCCACGGCCGGGAGGTCGCCGTGGTCGACGAGCCGTGGGGGGAGCGTCCCGTGCCGGAGGCCGACGCCGTCGTCACCGCGCGCCCCGGACTCGCCCTCGCCGTCCTCACCGCCGACTGCACTCCGGTGCTGCTCGCCGACCCGGTCGCCGGGGTCGTGGCCGCGGCCCACGCGGGCCGCCCCGGCATGATCGCCGGTGTGGTGCCCGCGACCGTCGAGGCGATGACGCGGCTCGGCGCCGAGCCGTCCCGGATCGTCGCCCGGACCGGCCCCGCCGTGTGCGGACGCTGCTACGAGGTGCCGGAGGCGATGCGCGCCGAGGTCGCCGCCGTCGAACCGGCGGCGCACGCCGTGACCAGTTGGGGCACTCCGGCGGTCGACGTGAGCGCCGGAGTGCACGCGCAGCTCGAACGGCTCGGGGTGCGCGACCGGGAGCAGTCGCCGGTGTGCACGCTCGAGTCGGGCGATCATTTCTCGTACCGCCGGGACCGCACCACCGGGCGGCTCGCGGGCTATGTGTGGCTGGACTGATCGGGCATGACGAACCGCGAGGACCAACTCGCCGCGAATCTGGCGGCGGTCGAGGAGCGCATCGCGGCGGCGTGCTCCGCCGCCGGACGGACGCGCGAAGAGGTGACCCTGATCGTGGTCACCAAGACCTACCCCGCGAGCGATGTGCGGATCCTGTCCGGACTCGGAGTGCGTCATGTCGCCGAGAACCGCGACCAGGACGCCGCGCCCAAGGCCGCCGAATGTCGTGATCTGCCGCTTTCCTGGCACTTCGTCGGTCAGTTGCAGACCAACAAGGTGCGTTCCGTGGTCGGTTACGCCGATGTCGTACAGTCCGTCGATCGCCCCAAGCTGGTCACGGCTCTGTCCCGGGAGGCGGTCCGGGCGGGGCGCGAAGTGGGGTGTCTCCTGCAGGTCGCGCTGGACGCCGGGGAGAGCGCCCGGGGCGAGCGCGGAGGCGTGGCGCCGGGCGGGATCGAGGAGTTGGCGGGTCTCGTGGCCGCGACTCCGGGGCTGAGCCTCGGCGGACTGATGACCGTCGCGCCGCTCACCGGGCCTTATGCGGGGAATCAACGGGCGGCGTTCGACCGGCTGATGGATTTGTCGACTGTCCTGCGCGGGGGCCATCCGGCTGCCACCATGGTCTCGGCAGGGATGAGTGCGGACCTCGAACAGGCCGTGGCGGCGGGAGCGACACATGTACGCGTCGGCACTGCGGTACTCGGAGTCCGTCCCGGGCTCGGGTAACGTCGCCAAGAAGTCGGACCACAGCAGAAAATATGGTCATTACCGCTGATAGCGGGCATAACGACCTCGTGGATCGCGGGCACTTGGCACAATCGTCAGCCGATCCACCACAGAGCGGAGGACTCAGAGCATGGCCGGCGCGATGCGCAAGATGGCGGTCTACCTCGGCCTCGTGGAGGACGATGGGTATGACGGCCGGGGTTTCGACCCCGATGACGATTTCGAACCCGAACTGGACCCCGAGCCCGAGCGGGACCGCCGACGGCACGAGCCGTCGCTTCCGTCACACCAGACGCATCAGGCTCATTCGTCCGGGCGGGACGAATCGGTACGAGTGGTGCAGCCCCCGGTGCAGCGTGATCCGGTGTCCCATTCCGCTTCGCTTTCCGCGGAATCCGGACGTCCGGCACGAATCGCCCCCGTGGCATCCATCACACAAGAACGTCAGAGCCTGGAGAAGAACGCACCGGTGATCATGCCCAAGGTCGTGTCCGAGCGAGAGCCCTACCGCATCACCACTCTGCATCCCCGGACCTACAACGAAGCCCGTACCATCGGGGAACACTTCCGTGAGGGCACCCCGGTGATCATGAATCTCACGGAGATGGACGACACGGATGCGAAGCGACTTGTCGACTTCGCCGCCGGTCTCGTCTTCGGCCTGCACGGCAGCATCGAGCGGGTGACGCAGAAGGTGTTCCTGTTGTCGCCTGCTAACGTCGATGTCACGGCGGAGGACAAGGCCCGCATCGCAGAGGGCGGGTTCTTCAACCAGAGCTGAGCCGCACGACCGGAACGAAGCACGGAAACAGGGGAGAGGGACGCACGGATCATGAGCGTGGTCTTGGATGTCATCTACATCGCGCTGATGTGTTTCCTCATCGTGCTGATCTTCCGGTTGGTCATGGACTACGTCTTCCAGTTCGCCCGCTCGTGGCAGCCCGGCAAGCCGATGGTGGTCGTCCTCGAGGCGACCTACACTGTCACGGATCCACCGCTCAAGCTTCTGCGGCGGTTCATCCCGCCGCTGCGTCTCGGGGGCGTGGCGCTCGACCTGTCCTTCTTCGTACTGATGATCATCGTCTACATCCTGATCTCCGTCGTGAGCCGGCTGTGAACGATACGGTCTTGCCGAATGCCGACGACTACGTTGAGGTGAAGAGATGCCGTTGACCCCCGAGGACGTGCGGAACAAGCAGTTCACGACCGTCCGCCTCCGAGAAGGCTATGACGAGGACGAGGTCGATGCCTTCCTCGACGAGGTCGAAGCCGAACTGACCCGCCTGCTCCGCGAGAACGAGGACCTGCGCGCCAAGCTGGCCGCGGCCACGCGCGCCGCCGCGCAGAACCAGCAGAACCAGCAGCAGGGCATGCGCAAACCGCCCGAGCAGCAGGATCAGCAGCAGCAACAGGGACCACCGCAGGGTATGCGAGGTCCCGGCGCTCCCGTGCCCGCCGGCATATCGGGCCCGCCGCAGCAGCAGATGGGTGGCCCCATGGGTGGTCCGCCCCAGCTGCCGAGCGGTGCGCCGCAGCTGCCCGCAGGTCCCAGCGGACAGGGCGGCCCGCAGGGCCAGGGCCCCATGGGTCAGGGTCCGATGGGGCAGGGCCCCATGGGTCAGGGTCCGATGGGCCAGGGACCCGGCCAGATGCAGGGACAGATGCAGCACCCGATGGGCGGCCCGATGGGCGGTCCCATGGGCGGCCCTCCGCAGCAGATGGGCGGCCCCGGTCAGGGCCCGGGCGGCGACAGTGCCGCGCGCGTGCTCTCGCTGGCCCAGCAGACCGCCGACCAGGCGATCGCGGAGGCCCGTTCCGAGGCCAACAAGATCGTCGGTGAGGCCCGCAGCCGCGCCGAGGGTCTGGAGCGGGACGCCCGTGCCAAGGCCGACGCGCTGGAGCGGGACGCGCAGGAGAAGCACCGCGTCGCGATGGGCTCCCTGGAGTCCGCCCGCGCCACGCTGGAGCGCAAGGTCGAGGACTTGCGCGGCTTCGAGCGCGAGTACCGTACGCGCCTGAAGTCGTACCTGGAGTCGCAGCTGCGCCAGCTGGAGACCCAGGCCGACGACTCGCTGGCTCCGCCGCGCGCCCCGGCCGCGCCGTCCCTGCCGTCGCCGTCGGCGCCCTCCATGGCTCCGGCCGGTGCGAGCGCGCCGTCGTACGGCAACCAGGGCATGGGTGGCGGGCAGGCTCCGGCCGCGCCCTCCTACGGTGGGCAGCAGCAGATGTCGCCCGCGATGACCCAGCCGATGGCACCGGTGCGGCCCCAGGGGCCTTCGCCGATGCAGCAGGCGCCCTCGCCGATGCGCGGGTTCCTCATCGACGAGGACGACAACTGACGGCCATGAATACGCCTTAGGCGTCGGCAGCGTTCAAAGGGCGGGGCCCCCGGATTTCTCCGGGGGCCCCGCCCTTTGTCCGTGCCGCGTATGCGTCGGGGGAGAGGAGCGAGGCGGCGGGGGCGGGGGCGGAGGGAGGCTTCTCCCGCCTCGCCCCCTCCGCCCCGTACCGCCCCGGACTCGGTTCCTCAGACGCCCGAGACGCCCGAGACGCCCGAGACGCCCGAGGCGCCGATCCTCACGCCTTGCGGAGGCTGAACGTCAGGGCGAGCGGCTCGTCGGTGAACGGGCTGCCGAAGCCGTCGTCCGGCTCGCCCTGGGCGAAGGACGTGGCGAGGACCTCGTCGGCGATGAGCGTCGCGTGCTCGGTCAGGGCCGCGAGGACCTCCGGGGCCGTGGACGTCCAGCGCAGCTCGATCCTGTCGGCCACGTCGAGCCCGCTGTTCTTGCGGGCCTCCTGGATCAGCCGGATCGCGTCACGGGCGAGGCCCGCGCGGCGCAGCTCCTCGGTGATCTCCAGGTCCAGGGCCACCGTCGCGCCCGAGTCCGACGCCACCGACCAGCCCTCGCGCGGGGTCTCCGTGATGATGACCTCGTCCGGGGCCAGGGTGACCGTCTCGCCGTCGATCTCGACCGACGCCGTGCCCGCGCGCAGGGCCAGCGACAGCGCCGCCGCGTCGGCCTCGGCGACCGCCTTGGCGACGGCTTGTACCCCCTTGCCGAACCGCTTGCCGAGGGCACGGAAGTTCGCCTTGGCCGTCGTGTCGACGAGTGAGCCGCCGACCTCGGAGAGCGAGGCGAGCGAACTCACGTTCAGCTCCTCGGTGATCTGCGCGTGCAGCTCCTGGTCCAGGGCGTCGAAGCCGGTCGCGGCCACCAGCGCCCGGGACAGCGGCTGGCGGGTCTTGACGCCCGACTCGGCGCGCGTGGCCCGGCCCAGCTCCACGAGACGGCGCACGAGCACCATCTGCTTCGACAGCTCCGGGTCGATGACGGAGAGGTCCGCCTCGGGCCAGGAGGCCAGGTGCACGGACTCCGGGGCGTGCGGGCTCACCGGGACGATCAGGTCCTGCCAGACCCGCTCGGTGATGAACGGGGTCAGCGGGGCCATCAGCTTCGTGACCGTCTCGACGACCTCGTGCAGGGTGCGCAGCGCCGCCTTGTCGCCCTGCCAGAAGCGGCGGCGGGAGCGGCGGACGTACCAGTTCGACAGGTCGTCGACGAACGCGGACAGCAGCTTGCCGGCGCGCTGGGTGTCGTAGCTCTCCAGCGCCTGGGTCACCTGGTCGGTGAGCGCGTGCAGCTCGGAGAGCAGCCAGCGGTCCAGGACCGGGCGGTCGGCCGGGGCCGGGTCCGCCTCGCTCGGGGCCCAGCCCGAGGTACGGGCGTACAGGGCCTGGAAGGCGACCGTGTTCCAGTACGTGAGGAGCGTCTTGCGGACGACCTCCTGGATGGTGCCGTGACCGACGCGACGGGCCGCCCAGGGCGAGCCGCCGGCCGCCATGAACCAGCGGACCGCGTCCGCGCCGTGCTGGTCCATGAGCGGGATCGGCTGCAGGATGTTGCCCAGGTGCTTGGACATCTTGCGGCCGTCCTCGGCGAGGATGTGGCCCAGGCAGACCACGTTCTCGTAGGACGACTTGTCGAAGACCAGGGTGCCGACCGCCATCAGCGTGTAGAACCAGCCGCGGGTCTGGTCGATGGCCTCGGAGATGAACTGCGCCGGGTACCGGCTCTCGAACAGCTCCTTGTTCTTGTAGGGGTAGCCCCACTGCGCGAACGGCATCGAGCCCGAGTCGTACCAGGCGTCGATGACCTCCGGCACGCGCGTGGCCGTCTTCCCGCAGCCGCCCTGCGGGCAGGCGAAGGTGACCTCGTCGATGAACGGGCGGTGCGGGTCCAGGGCCGACTGGTCGGTGCCGGACAGCTCGGTCAGCTCCGCGCGCGAGCCGATGACCGTGAGGTGGTCGTCCTCGCAGCGCCAGACCGGCAGCGGGGTGCCCCAGTAGCGGTTGCGGGACAGGGCCCAGTCGATGTTGTTGTTCAGCCAGTCGCCGTACCGGCCGTGCTTGACCGAGTCCGGGAACCAGTTGGTCTTCTCGTTCTCCTCGAGGAGACGGTCCTTGACGGCGGTGGTGCGGATGTACCAGGACGGCTGCGCGTAGTAGAGCAGCGCGGTGTGGCAGCGCCAGCAGTGCGGGTAGCTGTGCTCGTAGGGGATGTGCCTGAACAGCAGGCCGCGGGCGTCCAGGTCCTCGGTGAGCTTCTCGTCGGCCTTCTTGAAGAAGACGCCGCCGACCAGCGGGACGTCCTGCTCGAAGGTGCCGTCGGCGCGGACCGGGTTGACCACGGGCAGGCCGTAGGAGCGGCAGACCTTGAGGTCGTCCTCACCGAAGGCGGGGGACTGGTGGACGAGGCCGGTGCCGTCCTCCGTGGTGACGTAGTCGGCGTTCACCACGTAGTGCGCGGGCTCCGGGAACTCGACCAGCTCGAAGGGCCGCTGGTACGTCCAGCGCTCCATCTCGGCGCCGGTGAAGGACTGCCCGGTGGTCTCCCAGCCCTCGCCGAGCGCCTTCCCGGCCAGCGGCTCGGCGACGACGAGCTTCTCCTCGCCGTCGGTCGCGACGACGTAGGTGACCTCGGGGTGCGCGGCGACCGCCGTGTTGGAGACCAGGGTCCACGGGGTGGTCGTCCAGACGACCAGCGCGGCCTCGCCGGCCAGCGGGCCGGAGGTCAGCGGGAAGCGGACGTAGACGGACGGGTCGACGACCGTCTCGTAGCCCTGGGCCAGCTCGTGGTCCGACAGGCCGGTGCCGCAGCGGGGGCACCAGGGGGCGACGCGGTGGTCCTGGACCAGCAGGCCCTTGTCGAAGATCTCCTTCAGCGACCACCAGACGGACTCGATGTACTCCGGGTCCATCGTGCGGTACGGGTCCTGGAGGTCGGCCCAGTAGCCCATGCGGGTCGTGAGCTCCTCGAAGGCGTCCGTGTGGCGGGTGACCGACTCACGGCACTTCGCGTTGAACTCGGCGATCCCGAACGCCTCGATGTCCTTCTTGCCGTTGAAGCCCAGCTCCTTCTCCACCGCCAGCTCGACCGGCAGGCCGTGGCAGTCCCAGCCGGCCTTGCGGCCCACGTGGTAGCCGCGCATCGTGCGGAAGCGCGGGAACACGTCCTTGAAGACGCGTGCCTCGATGTGGTGGGCGCCCGGCATGCCGTTGGCCGTGGGCGGGCCCTCGTAGAACACCCACTCGGGGCGGCCCTCGGACTGCTCCAGGCTCTTGGCGAAGATCTTCTGCTCACGCCAGAAGTCGAGCACGGCGTGCTCGAGCGCGGGCAGGTCGACCTGGGCGGGCACCTGGCGGTACGTCGGCGTTGTCATCAGCGAGCTTCCTCCGGCGGACTTTCTGCCTTCCGTCCGGAGGGACGAGAGCCGTGCGGCTACCTGACGTCACGTAGCCGCTGCGGACGCCGTGTGCGGCGCGCTCCCGCGGTACCACCCTCCTTGGCCCCCCGGTGCGCGGTGTGCACCGGTGAACCCCCTCATTGGGGTCGCGAAACCGGGTCTACCGGCCTCGGCCACTGGGCCTCGGCTTTCTTCCGGCGGCTCCGGGGTGATCTTCACGTCGCGCTCGCCCCCGGGCTCGCACCGTCCCCGGGTCGCTCATGGCTGCGTACGTCGCTACTCGTCCCCATCCACGCTTCTCGCTGCGGCCAGTGTACGGCGCCCCACGGACACCGGCCGACCGGATTTCCGGGGTACGCCGCGGGCGGTGGCGGGGCCCGCGGCGTGACCCGAATGGCCACGCGCGCGCGTGCGGATCGCGGGACACCGCGGCGGGCGGATTACCCGGCGGGGAGCGGGGCACAACGCAGGGAGGTTCCGCGGGCGACGCACGCGGGGCGGGCGAACGGTCGGTGCGCCCCGTTGCCGCGGGCCCGCAGTCGATTTATCGTCCCAGCACGATTCGCGTGCAAGATCACAATATGTGAAGGGGCCGCGGCCATGGTGGCGAAGAAGACCGCCGTACAGCAGCCGGCCGCATCGGCCGGCAAGAAGGCCGGCACGGCGAAACCGGCGGACGCGAAGGCTGCTGGGAAGAAGAGCGCGACCGCCAAGGCCGGCGGCGCCGCCCGGGCCGGCGCCGCGAAGGCGGCCGGTCCGGCGACAGGGGCCAAGGAGCCGAAGGCGGCGAAGGCGGCGAAGGCGGCCGGTACGGGCCGCGGGGCCAAGAGGACCGCCACGGCCGCCGGCACGGCGGACGGGGCCGAGGACGCGGCGCGGGCCGCGAAGAAGACGGGAGCCACGGCAGTGGTTGCGAAGAAGACCCCTGGTACGGCCACGGCGGCCGGGAAGCCCACCGCGGTCCCCAAGGCCCGTGAGGCCGCGGTGGAGCCCGGAGAACTCGCGGTCCGCCCCGGCGAGGACCCCTGGACCGCGCCGGAGGTCGCCGAGGCGCGCGCGGAGCTCCAGTCCGAGGCGCTGCGGCTGGGCACCGAGATCTCCTCGTCGCAGGAGGCGCTCGCCGGCCTCATGCGGGACTCCGGGGACGGCGCGGGCGACGACGAGGCGGACACCGGCACGAAGAACATCACGCGCGAGCACGAGATGGCGCTCGCGGCCAACGCGCGGGAGATGCTGGACCAGACCCGGCGCGCGCTGGAGCGGCTCGACGCGGGCACGTACGGGCTCTGCGAGAACTGCGGAAACGCCATCGGCAAGGCGCGGATGCAGGCCTTCCCGCGTGCCACGCTGTGCGTGGAGTGCAAGCAGAAGCAGGAGCGGCGCTGACCGGCCGGCCACGGGTCCGCCACGGATCGGCCCCGGCCGCTCCTGAGCCGTGCCCCGGGGCCGCCGTGTCGTACTCTCGTCCTCAGTCGGAAACCTAGGTTGAGGGACTCACGTGGCAGAGGCGGAGCGCATCATCGGTACCCCGGACGTTCCGGGGACGGCGGGGTCCGGTCCGGAACAGTCCGGCGACAAGGCGGACCCGGCCGGGCGTGCCGGCTCCGACGCGGCCCCGGAGGCCGGGTCCGGCGAGGCGAAGGACCCCGAGCGGCAGCCCCGGGGCCGCCGCAGGGTCGCCGTCCTCTTCGTCGTCGCCGTGCTGGCGTACGCCCTCGACCTGGCCAGCAAGATGATCGTGGTCGCCAGGCTGGAGCACCACGAGCCGGTCGAGGTCGTCGGGGACTGGCTGCGGTTCGAGGCGATCCGCAACGCGGGCGCCGCCTTCGGGTTCGGCGAGGCCTTCACGGTCATCTTCACCGTGATCGCGGCGGCCGTCATCGTGGTCATCGCGCGCCTCGCCCGCAAGCTGCACAGCCTGCCGTGGGCGATCGCGCTGGGACTGCTGCTGGGCGGCGCGCTCGGCAACCTCACCGACCGGATCTTCCGTTCCCCCGGCGTGTTCGAGGGCGCCGTCGTCGACTTCATCGCGCCCAAGCACTTCGCGGTCTTCAACCTGGCCGACTCGGCGATCGTCTGCGGCGGCATCCTGATCGTGCTGCTGTCCTTCCGCGGGCTCGACCCGGACGGCACCGTCCACCGGGACTGACGTTCGACTCCGGTCAAGCGGTGTCCGGCCCGTCCGGCATACTCGACGGGTGAGCACGATTCCCGAGATCCGAACCCTGCCCGTGCCCGACGGCCTGGAGGGCGAGCGCGTCGACGCCGCCATCTCGCGCATGTTCGGCTTCTCCCGCACGAAGGCCGCCGAGCTCGCCGCGGCGGGGAAGGTCACGGTCGACGGCTCGGTGGCCGGAAAGTCCGAGCGGGTGCACGGCGGCGCCTGGCTCGAGGTGGAGATGCCGCAGGCGCCCGCCCCCGTCCGGATCGTCGCCGAGCCCGTCGAGGGCATGGAGATCGTGCACGACGACGACGACGTGGTCGTGATCGTCAAGCCGGTCGGCGTGGCCGCCCACCCCAGCCCCGGCTGGTCGGGACCGACCGTGATCGGCGGCCTGGCCGCCGCCGGGTACCGCATCTCGACCTCGGGCGCCGCCGAGCGCCAGGGCATCGTGCACCGCCTCGACGTGGGGACCTCCGGCCTCATGGTCGTCGCCAAGTCGGAGTACGCGTACACGTCGCTCAAGCGCCAGTTCAAGGAGCGCACGGTCGACAAGCGCTACCACACACTGGTGCAGGGCCACCCCGACCCGACGAGCGGCACCATCGACGCGCCCATCGGCCGCCACCCGAACCACGACTACAAGTGGGCCGTGACCGCCGAGGGCAAGGCCTCCGTCACGCACTACGACCTGATCGAGGCGTTCCGCGCCGCGTCCCTGCTCGACGTGAAGCTGGAGACCGGCCGCACCCACCAGATCCGCGTCCACATGGCCGCCCACCGCCACCCCTGCGTCGGCGACCTGACCTACGGCGCGGACCCCACCCTCGCCAAGCGGCTCGGTCTCACCCGGCAGTGGCTGCACGCGGTGCGGCTCGGCTTCGAGCACCCGGGCGACGGCCGGTGGGCGGAGTTCGCGAGCGACTACCCCGAGGACCTGCAGAAGGCCCTCGACAAGGTGCGTGAGGAGAGCTACGCGTGAGCGCCGCCCGCACCGTGCGGGTCGCCGGGGACGCGGCCGACCGTGAGGCCTGCTTCACGGTCCGCAAGGAGGTCTTCGTCACCGAGCAGGGCGTCCCGCAGGACATCGAGTACGACGCGTACGACGCCGGTGCCCTGCACGTGCTGGCGGTCCGCGAGGACGGCACGCCGCTCGGCACCGGGCGCCTCCTGCACGGCGAGGCGGCTGCGGCCAAGACCGGTGGCGATCCGGCCGTCGGCTCCCTGGGCCGGCTCGCCGTGACGCGCGAGGCGCGCGGGCTGGGCGTGGGGGCCGCGCTGGTGCGCGCCCTCGAGGACGCGGCACGCGCGCACGGTCTCACGGCGGTCGACCTGCACGCGCAGACCCACGCGCTGGCGTTCTACGAGCGGCTGGGATACGTGGCCTACGGGCCGGAGTTCCCCGACGCGGGCATCCCGCACCGGGCCATGCGCCGCACCCTCTGACCAGCCGCACCTTCTGACCGCCGCGCCCTCTGACCCGCCGAGCCCCCTGACCCGCCGCCCGGACCTCCGCCGGTGAGCCGTGTCCGCCGGCGTACACCGGGCGTGCCGGAGGCCGCCGTGAACCGCCCCCGGCCGCGCCGGTGCGCGCCCCGGGTCCGCTCCGGTCCGAATCCGGGTCGCCTCCAGCCGGGAAAGTCCCGTCCGGCGTGGCACGCTGGACGTCCGGCCGGTCTTGATCGCCCGCGCGGCGGGACCGGAACGCACCCGGGCCTGACGGCCCGGACCGCCGCCACACGCCGAGACCGTCGGAGCGCTGATTGTGGATCAGTTGGCCCTGCTGTTCGTGCTGTTGCTCGGGGCCGTGATCAGTGTCCCCGTGGGGGACCGGTTCGGGCTTCCCGCCCCGGTGCTGATGACGCTGCTCGGGCTCGTCCTGGCTCTGCTCCCCGTCGTGCCCAACGTGGACATCCCGCCCGATCTGATCCTGCCCGCCCTGCTGCCGCCGCTGCTCTACGCCGCCGTACGCCGGACGTCCTGGCGGCAGTTCACGTCGAACAAGCGGCCGATCTTCCTTCTCGCCGTCGCCCTGGTGTTCGTCACCATGGCGGCGGTGGCCGCGGTCGCCTCCACGATCGTGCCCGGTCTGCCGCTCGCCGCGGCCTTCGCCCTCGGCGCCCTCATCGCGCCGCCCGACCCGGTCGCGGCCACGGCCGTCGCGGGCCGGCTCGGACTGCCGCGCCGGCTCGTGTCGATCCTCGAGGGCGAGGGGCTGTTCAACGACGTGACGGCGATCGTCATGTACCACGTGGCCATCGCCGCCGCCGTCAGCGGCACCTTCTCGGTGGGGCAGGCGGCGCTGGACCTGCTGCTGTCCGCCGTCGTCGCGATCGCGGTCGGCCTCGCGCTCGGCTGGGCGGCGAACAAGCTCATGGACATCCTGGGCGACCCGACCCTGCAGATCGGTCTGACCCTGCTCGTGCCCTACGCGGCGTACGTGCTGGCCGAGGAGGCGCACGGCTCCGGTGTGCTCGCCGTGCTCACCACCGCGCTGTTCCTCGCGGAGTACGCCGCCGACCCCGACGACGTCCTCACCAGGCTGGCCGGGCACACTTTCTGGGACATCGTCGACACCCTGGTCACCGGGGTCGCGTTCGGGCTGATCGGGCTGGAGCTGCACATCGCCGTCCAGACGGCCTCCGGGCGGTGGGGCGAGATGCTCGGGTGGGCCGGCGCGATCGTCGTGGTGGTGGTCCTCGTACGGCTGGCGTGGCTGCTGCCGGCGACCTGGCTCACCAAGAGACTGCACGCCAAGCGTGACCACGACGAGGACATCCCGACGAGCTGGCGGGAGACCGTCGTCATGTGGTGGTCGGGGATGCGCGGGGTGGCCTCGGTGGCCCTGGCGCTGGCGATCCCGCTGAAGATGGACGACGGGTCGCCGTTCCCGGACCGGGACGAGATCGTCTTCATCGCCTTCGGAGTGATCATGGCGACCCTGGTGCTGCAGGGGCTCACGCTGCCCTGGCTGGTCCAGAGGCTCGGCGTGCGGGCCGACACCGAGCGCGAGAAGGACTTCGAGAAGGACCTGGCGGTCCGCGCGGCCAAGGCGGCGAAGGCGCGGCTCAAGGAGATCGAGGCGTCCGAGGAGCTGTCCGAGGAACTCGCCGAGCAGCTGTTCAGAAGGGCCCTGGACATCGGTCTGCGGATCAGCCCCGACATGGCGGAGGACGAGCGGCAGGAGGCGCACGAGAAGCGGATGGTCCGGATCAAGCGGGTCCGGCGCATCCAGGGGGAGATGCTCTCCGCGGCCCGCCACGAGGTGATGGCCGCCCGCAGCGAGCCGGATGCCGACCCGGAGATCGTGGACCGGGTACTGCGCCACCTGGACGTGCGCAGCCTCAGGTGAACGCGGGGGCGGGGGCCGGCCCGTGTGCGGGATCGCACGGTCCGCGAGACGCCCCCGCGCGGACCGTACGCGGGAGAGGCGCCGCCCCCGGGTCCGCTCGGCACGGCGCGGCCGGCCGCGGACCCGGGGGCGTTCGCCCGTGGGCTCAGCCGCGTCCCGTGCGCGGCGTCTCGTGCGCGCGCACCCGTGCCGGGCGGGGCAGGGACGCTCCGTCCGCGCGGCCGTCCAGGCGGACGGCCGCGCGGTCGGGGGCCGGGACGGCGTCCGCCGTGTTGACGCGGGGAAGCGCGTACGGGTGCTTCTCGGTGAGCCACCGGATCATCCGTTCGCGGACCGTGACGCGCACCGTCCAGATGTCGTCGGCGTCCTTCGCGGTCACCAGGGCGCGGACCTGCATCGTGTTCGGCGTCGTGTCGGTCACGGCGATGCCCCAGTCGCGGCCGTCCCAGGCCGGGCACTCGCGCAGGATGTCGCGGAGCTTGTCGCGCATCTCGCTCACCGGCGCCGTGTGGTCGAGGTGGAAGTAGACGATGCCGGTCATCTGGGCGCTGCCGCGCGACCAGTTCTCGAACGGCTTCGACGTGAAGTAGGACACAGGCATCGTGATGCGCCGCTCGTCCCAGGTGCGCACCGTCAGGAACGTGAGGGTGATCTCGTCGATCGTGCCCCACTCGCCGTCCACCACGACCGTGTCACCGAGCCGCACCATGTCGCCGAAGGCGATCTGCAGCCCCGCGAAGAGGTTGCTCAGGGTGGACTGGGCGGCGACACCGGCGACGATGCCGAGGATGCCGGCCGAGGCCAGCAGTGAGGCCCCCGCCGCCCGCATCGCCGGGAAGGTGAGCAGCATCGCCGCGACCGCGACGACCCCGACGACCGCGGAGACCACCCGCTGGATCAGCGACACCTGCGTACGGACCCGGCGGACCCTGGCCGGATCCCGGTGGGCGGCCGCGTAGCGGGCGTACGAGGAGTCGACGATCGCGGCGGCGATCCGCACCGCCAGCCACGCGGCCGACCCGATGAGGACCAGGGTGAGCGTCCGGCCGATCGCGGCCCGGTGGTCGCGGAGGGCCTCGATCTGGTCGTACGACCCTCTGAGCAGCGCGGTGCACAGGACGACCTGGAAGGGGACGCCGCCGCGTCGCAGCAGCCCCCACAGCGGGGTCTCGTGGTGGCGTTCGTCGGCCCGTCGCAACAGCTGGTCGACGGCCCAGCCGACGACCAGCGTGAGTACGACCGAACCGCCGCCTACGATCAGCGGACGCAGTACGTTCTCCATGCCTTCGAACGTAACCGGCCCCGAAGCTCATGAACATGTGATCTGGGACCCGTCACGGGTACGCGCCGGGCCCGTACCGCCGCAAGCGGAGAGTTGGGCCGGGTACGGCACCATGGGGTCATGAACATCATGCTCTTTCACTCGGCCTACGGGCCGCGGCCGGCGGTGCGCGCGGCGGCGGACCGGCTGCGCGCGGCGGGACACGAGGTGTGGACCCCCGACCTCTTCGAGGGACGCATCTTCGAGACCGTGGAGGAGGGCATGGCCCGCAAGGACGAGATCGGCAAGGAGGAGCTGCTCAAGCGCGCCGTCCTGGCCGCCGCGCCCTACTCCGACCGCGGCCTGGTGTACGCGGGCTTCTCGCTGGGCGCCTCCCTCGCGCAGACCCTCGCGCTCGGCGACCACAAGGCCCGCGGACTGCTCCTGCTGCACGGCACCTCGGACATCGCCGAGAGCGCGTCGGCGGACGAACTTCCGGTGCAGCTGCACGTCGCCGAGCCGGACGCCTTCGAGACGGACGACTGGCTGAACGCCTGGTACCTGCAGATGCGCGGGGCCGGTGCGGAGGTGGAGATCTACCGCTACCCGGGCGCCGGGCACCTCTACACCGACCCGGACCTGCCCGACCACGACGCGGAGGCCGCCGAGGCCACCTGGCAGGTGGCTCTCGGCTTCCTCGACTCGCTCGGGACGGATCAGCCGGCGGCCCGGTAGGCGGCCCAGCTGTCCTGCATGCGCTGCACCTGACCCGACGTGAACTGGTACATGCACGCGTCGTACGTGTAGTCCATGAAGTTGTGGATCGGGTCGGCGCCCGCCTTGCGGGTGCAGGTGTCGCGGCCCTCGGGGCACTGGTAGGCGGCGCTCTTCTCGGCCGGGGTGTCGTCGACGTAGTCGCCGTTGCCGCTGCAGCCGCCCTGGAAGGTGTGGTACAGCCCCATCCAGTGGCCGACCTCGTGGGTGGCGGTGTCACCCTCGTCGTAGTTGGTGGCCGAGCCACCCGGCAGGGACGAGTTCAGGATGACGACGCCGTCCATCGACGGGCTGGAGCGGTAGGAGCTGGGGAAGGTGGCCCAGCCCAGGAGGCCGTCGCCGATGTTGGCGGCGTAGATGTTGAGCGCGTCGGCGCCGCCCTTGCGCAGGGCGGACTTCATCGCCTTCTCCTCGGCAGAGCCGGAGCCGACGGTGTACCAGGCCGCGTTGTCGGTGTAGTCGGTGCCGGCCAGCGTGAACTGGAAGCCCGAGTCGGTGTTGCCGGTGCCGCCGCCGGCGTAGGCCGCGTTCAGGACGTTCATCTGGGCGCCGATGTCGGCGGAGCTGAGGTTGCCGGCCGCGCCGTCGTGGATGACGTGGAAGTAGACCGGGATGGTCGTCGAGGCGGCGAGCGTCGCGCCGCGGCCGCTCGAACGCAGCTTGTCGAGCCGGGCGCGCAGGTCGGCGTCCATGGACTGGGCGCGGGTCTGGCTGAGTTCGTTCGGCTCGGCGATGTGCTCGCCGTGGCCGGGGCGGGCCTCACGGGCCGTGGCGTGGGTGTCGGCTCCGCAGTCGGCGGCCGTGGCCGTGGCGGCGGCGACGCCGGTGGGCGCGGACAGGGGAGTGAGCATCAGAGTTCCGGCCACGACGGCCGTGCCGAGAAGGCGTCTGCGCGTCAGGGAGGATATCCGGGCAAGCGCACGCATATGGGGCTCCTAGCGGATGCGGTGGGGAGAAGGGGCGCAGGGATCTTCCTGGCCGCCGCCGGGAGATTACGTGTACATGCCTGCATGGGGAGAGCGATGATCAGGCCCCGATCGGATGCGGGATGCACAGGGGCAATTGGGGCCAACGCGTTCCGCGTCATCCGCTCGTCGTCCGGAGTTTGAGATCTCGACGTAACGACTTCGGTTACCGGGCGGGTGGTGTGCCCGGATTCGGCTCATGATCCACACCACCCGCCGTAGCCCTCCGTGTTCTCCCTGTTGAGTCACGCACCGGCCGGACTTGGCTGAAAATCGCCGGAGCGGAGGCCGGGTGCGAAAGAAATCAGACAGGAACCGGCGGAGACCGGCCGGGGATCAGACGGGGTCGTAGGTCCGCTCGATCTTCTGGGTGCCGCTGCGCGTGCGGTACGAGCGGACCCAGGACGAGGTGGCGGCCGGGTCCGTACGGTCGGAGAGCACGTAGTAGTCCATCTGCGCGCGCTCGGCGGTGAGGTCCAGGACGCCGTAGCCGTGGCGGTCGGTGTCGACCCAGTGGACGTGCCGGTTGGCGGCGCGGATGAGCGGCGCGGCCACGGCCGAGACGGTGCCCTCGGGGACCTTGACGATGTCGTCGAGGTTGTCGGAGGTCATCGAGGTGACGACGAACTCCGTGGCCGCCGAGGCGGACAGCGGGTACGTACCGGCGTCCACCGGCACGTCGTTGGCCCATGCCATGTGGATGTCGCCGGTCAGGAAGACGGTGTTGCGGATGGAGCGGGACCGCAGATGGGCGAGGAGTTCGCGGCGGTCGTCGGTGTAGCCGTCCCACTGGTCGGTGTTGAGGGCGATGCCCTCCTGCGGGAGCCCGAGCAGCTTGGCCAGCGGCTTGAGAAGACTGGCGGGCAGCGAGCCGACGGAGAACGGGGAGACCATCACGGAGTTGCCGACCAGCCGCCAGGTGGTGTCGGAGGCCGCCAGTCCCGCCTTCAGCCAGTCGAGCTGGGCCCGGCCGGTGAGCGTGCGGTCCGGGTCGTCGACCGAGCCGCTGCCGGTGGACGCCTGCTGGGAGCGGAAGGACCGCAGGTCGAGCAGGGAGAGGTCGGCGAGCTTCCCGAAGCGCAGCCGGCGATAGGTGGTGCCCTCGATCGCCGGGCGGACCGGCATCCACTCGAAGTACGCCTGCTTCGCGGCCGCCTGACGCGCGGACCAGGTGCCCTCGGCACCCTCGGTGTGGTTCACCGCGCCGCCCGACCAGGCGTTGTCGGCGAACTCGTGGTCGTCCCAGATGGCGACGACGGGCGCCTTGTGGTGCAGGGCCTGGAGGTCGGGGTCCGTCTTGTAACGCCCGTGACGGGTGCGGTAGTCGGCGAGGGTGAGGATCTCGTGCGCCGGGGCGTGCGGCCGTACGACGGTGCCGCGCGCCGTGTACTCGCCGGACTTGTACTCGTAGATGTAGTCGCCCAGGTGCAGCCAGGCGTCCAGGTCGCCGCGCGCGGCCAGGTGCCGGTACGGGGCGAAGTAGCCGGCCTCCCAGTTGGCGCAGGAGACCACCCCGAAGCGCATCCCGGTGACGGCGGCGTCGGCGGCCGGGGCGGTGCGGGTGCGGGCCACGGGCGAGTCGGTGCCGCCGGCGGAGAAGCGGAAGAAGTAGTCGGTGGCGGGCTCCAGGCCGCGGATGTCCGCCTTCACGGTGTGGTCGGTGGCGGCGGAAGCGGTGGTGGTGCCCTTGGCGACGATCGTGGTGAACGCCTTGTCCGTGGCGACGGTCCAGCTCACCTCGGTGTCCCGGCCGCGTCCCGAACCGGGGGTCGCGTCGGGGTCGGGGGTCACCCGGGTCCACAGGAGGATGCCGTCGGGCAGCGGGTCGCCGGAGGCGACGCCGTGCAGGAAGGCGGGGGCCTCGGCGGCCCGGGCCGGGATCGCGGCGGCGAGCGGGGCGAGGACGGCGGTGGCGGCCGCGGCCTTGACGACCGTACGGCGGCGGGGGGCGCGGGAGTTGGAGGCGCCCTCGGTGTCGGAGTCTCTGAGTCGACTGGTCACGAGCGATCAGATTACTGATCAGTACACGCAGAGAGCGGGCGAACTCCGAAAGTTCGCCCGCTCTTCAGCGACTCAGAAGACCAGGCCTCGGGGGCGTGCCCCGGAGGTCAGGACTTCAGCGCCTTGCCGAGCGCCGCGGTGTAGTCGGCGACGCTCATGGGGGCGTTCTTGCCATCGCTGCCGGTGACGATCTTTCCGTCCATCATCAGGGTCGGGGTCCCTGGGAAGTTGTACTTCTTGGAGTCTGTGTCGAACTTTTCACTCATGACCAGAGCCCACTTGTCATAGGTGCCCGCCTTCACGGCCTTCTGGAACGGCTTGTTGTTCTTCAGCGCGTCCACCGTGTTCGCCACCTTGATCAGGTACGCGTCGCTCGCGAACTTGTCCTCGGTCTCGCCCGGATGATACTTCGCCGAGTACAGGGCGCTCTTGTAGTCGAGAAATGCTTGCGGGCTGACGTTCAGCGCGGCACCCATCGCGCTCAGGGCGTTCCTGGAGCCCTCTCCCGGGATGCCCGAGTCGATGAATGTGGCGCCGACGTACTGGATCTTGTACTTGCCGTCGTCGACATCCTTGTGCATGGTCGAGCCGACGGCTTGCTCGAGCTGGGCACAGATGGGGCAACGGGGGTCCTCGTACATCACGAGAGTTTTCTTCGCGCTGCTCTTGCCGATGACGACAGTCGTGCCGTTCTCACCGGTGGTGTTGGCAGGCTTGACGAGCTTCTCGTTCTTCACGGCATCCCAGCCGTCGGGCCTGTTGGCCTGCACGACCGCGTAGCCGATGCCGCCGGCTGCCGCGAGGACGGCGACGACCGAACCGGCCACGATCGCCTGGCGCTTCGCCTTGTCGCGCTTCGCCTGGCGCTCGCGCTCGACGCGCAGCCGCTCACGGGCCGCCGACTTCGCCGACTGGCTGTTCCGCTTGCTCATGCTGGTGTTCTCCATGGGGACGCGCGCACACCCGTGCGCGGGAATACGGGAATACGTGAAGGGAGAGGGATCGCCGGTGCTCAGGCCGTGACGGCCGGGCAGGGCGGTCCGCGCCTGCCCAGGGAGTGTGCGAGGAGGCGGGTGCGGGCCCTGCGGGTCCGCACGGCGGGGCGCGGGGCCCGGGCCGCCCGGACGCGCCGCACGCTCACCGCGGCGACCGCGACGAGCAGGGGACGGAAGGTGCTCGCGGCCACCGCCCGCAGCAACTGCTCCAGGGCCCGCTCACCGCGCCTCAGCCAGCCGGCCGCGAGCAGACCGACGGCGATGTGCGCGCCGAGCAGCAGCCAGGCGGCGGCCGGGTCGGTGTGCGCGAGGAGGGCGGCGGCACGGTCGGGGCCGGCGCCGGTGACCCGGGTCAGCGGGGTGCCGACCTCGCCGCCGCACAGCACGTCGAAGCCGACCGAGCGCAGGGGTCCCGCGACCGGGCCGCCCGCCGTGCCATAGCAGACGTGCTGGCCGGTGGTGAAGACCGTGTCGGCTGCCAGCTCCAGGGGGATCAGCAGGGCCGCGATCCGGGCGAAGCCGCGCTCGCGGCCCGCGAGGGCGTACGCGAGGACGAAGACGGCGCCCGCGATCGCGGCCACGGTGCTGAGGGGCAGGGGCATCCGGGACAGCAGGACGTGCGACGCGGTGGAGAGCGTCACGACGAGCGTCGTGAACACCGCCGCGCGCACGGCTCTGAGCTGGGTCCCGGATATGTCCATCGCGCTGGAGAGTGTCCCACGGGTCACCGTAAGGCCTCCCTAAAGGACGCCTATGAGTTACGGGAGCGTTGTGGAACGGCCCCTCCGTTCTCCTTGATCCGTCGCGACGCCTACAGCCCCGGGATCCGGCCGTTGCGGAACAGGTCCACGAAGATCTGGTGGTCCGTACGCGCGCGTGCCCCGTAGGCGTGGGCGAAGTCCACGAGGAGGCCCGCGAAGCCCTCCTCGTCGGCCGCGATCGCCGCGTCGATGGCCCGCTCCGTGGAGAACGGCACGAGCTCCGAGTGACCGCTCTCGTCGTCCGCCGCCGCGTGCATCGTGGCCGTGGCACGGCCGAGGTCGGCGACGACCGAGGCGATCTCCTCCGGGTCGTCGATGTCGCCCCAGTCGAGGTCCACCGCGTACGGCGAGACCTCGGCGACCAGCTGGCCGGCGCCGTCCAGCTCGGTCCAGCCCAGCCACGGGTCGGCGTGCGCCTGGAGCGCGCGCTGGGAGATCACCGTGCGGTGGCCCTCGTGCTGGAAGTACTCGCGGATCGAGGAGTCCGTGACGTGGTGGGAGACGGCCGGGGTCTGGGCCTGCTTGATGTAGATCACCACATCGTTCTCCAGGGCGTCGCTGTTGCCCTCCAGGAGAATGTTGTACGAGGGCAGGCCGGCCGAGCCGATGCCGATCCCGCGCCGCCCGACGACGTCCTTCACGCGGTAGGAGTCTGGGCGGGACAGGGACGACTCCGGCAGCGTCTCCAGATAGCCGTCGAAGGCCGCGAGGACCTTGTAGCGGGTGGCGGCGTCCAGCTCGATGGAGCCGCCGCCGGGCGCGAAGCGGCGCTCGAAGTCACGGATCTCGGTCATCGAGTCCAGCAGCCCGAAGCGGGTGAGCGAGCGGGCGTCGCGCAGCGCGTCCAGGAGCGGGCCCTGGGCGGTGTCCAGGGTGAACGGCGGCACCTCGTCGCTCTTGGCTCCGGTGGCGAGGGCGTGGACGCGCTCGCGGTAGGCGGCCGCGTAGATCCGGACCAGCTCGCTGATCTGGTCGTCACTGAGCGCCTTCGCGTACCCGATGAGGGCCACCGAGGCGGCGAACCGCTTGAGGTCCCAGGTGAACGGGCCCACGTAGGCCTCGTCGAAGTCGTTCACGTTGAAGATCAGGCGGCCCTGGGCGTCCATGTAGGTGCCGAAGTTCTCCGCGTGCAGGTCGCCGTGGATCCACACGCGCGCGGTGCGCTCGTCCAGGTACGGCCCGCCCCGCTTCGAGCCGAAGCCGATGTCGGCGGTCAGGTCGTGGTAGAAGAGGCCGGCCGTGCCCCGGTAGAACGCGAAGGCCGAGGCCGCCATCTTCCGGAACTTCACGCGGAACGCGGCCGGGTCGGCGGCCAGGAGCTCGCCGAAGGCGGTGTCGAAGACGGCGAGGATCTGCTCGCCGCGTTGCTCGGCGCTGAGCTGCGGGACCGACATCGCTGGGTGCCTCCTGGTGCAGGTGGTGTGCGAAAGGTGGTGCGAGACATGTGGTGCATGCCATGTGGTGCATGACATAGGGGACGGGCTTCGGGGCCCGGCCGTGCGGCCGCTCTCGGGTGGTTCCGGGCGCTTGCGTCGTTCCAACGGGTGACGCGCCGCCCGAGTGCCCGGCCGCCCCCGTACGAAGGTACGTGTGAGCGCCCCCGGAGTGTCAGTCGCCCGGCATAGACTTCCGAGCTGACCCCCGGACTGTCCGCAGCCCGTCGCCCGAGTTTCCCAGGAGGCCGCAGCCGTGTCGAAGCCGCCGTTCACGCACCTGCACGTCCACACCCAGTACTCGATGCTGGACGGTGCCGCGCGGCTCAAGGACATGTTCGACGCGTGCAACGAGATGGGCATGAGCCACATCGCCATGTCCGACCACGGCAACCTCCACGGGGCGTACGACTTCTTCCACTCCGCGAAGAAGGCGGGCGTGACGCCGATCATCGGCATCGAGGCGTACGTCGCCCCCGAGTCCCGGCGCAACAAGCGCAAGATCCGCTGGGGCCAGCCGCACCAGAAGCGCGACGACGTGTCCGGTTCGGGTGGTTACACGCACAAGACGATCTGGGCGGCGAACAGCACCGGACTGCACAACCTCTTCCGGCTCTCCTCCGACGCGTACGCCGAGGGCTGGCTGCAGAAGTGGCCCCGGATGGACAAGGAGACCATCTCCCAGTGGTCGGAGGGGCTCATCGCCTCCACCGGCTGCCCCTCGGGAGAGGTGCAGACCCGTCTGCGCCTCGGCCAGGACGAGGAGGCCCTGAAGGCGGCGGCCGACTACCAGGAGATCTTCGGCAAGGACCGGTACTTCCTGGAGCTGATGGACCACGGCATCGACATCGAGCGCCGGGTCCGCGACGGGCTGCTGGAGATCGGCCGGAAGCTCGGCATCCCGCCCCTGGTGACGAACGACTCGCACTACACGTACGCGCACGAGGCCGGCGCGCACGACGCGCTGCTGTGCATCCAGACGGGCAAGAACCTCTCCGACCCGGACCGCTTCCGCTTCGACGGCACCGGCTACTACCTGAAGTCGACCGACGAGATGTACGCCATCGACTCGTCGGACGCCTGGCAGCAGGGCTGCGCCAACACCCTGCTGGTCGCCGAGCAGGTCGACACCGCAGGCATGTTCGAGGCGAAGAACCTCATGCCGAAGTTCGACATCCCCGACGGCTACACCGAGGTCACCTGGTTCCAGGAGGAGGTCCGCCGGGGCATGGAGCGCCGCTTCCCCGGCGGCATCCCCGAGGACCGCCAGAAGCAGGTCGAGTACGAGATGGACGTCATCATCCAGATGGGGTTCCCGGGGTACTTCCTCGTCGTCGCCGACTTCATCATGTGGGCCAAGTCCCAGGGCATCGCGGTCGGCCCCGGCCGTGGTTCGGCGGCCGGCTCGATCGTCGCCTACGCCATGGGCATCACCGACCTCGACCCGATCCCGCACGGCCTGATCTTCGAGCGGTTCCTCAACCCCGAGCGCGTCTCCATGCCCGACGTCGACATCGACTTCGACGAGCGCAGGCGCGTCGAGGTGATCAGGTACGTGACCGAGAAGTACGGCGCCGACAAGGTCGCCATGATCGGCACGTACGGAAAGATCAAGGCGAAGAACGCCATCAAGGACTCCGCGCGCGTGCTGGGCTACCCGTACGCGATGGGGGACCGGCTCACCAAGGCCATGCCCGCCGACGTCCTCGGCAAGGGCATCGACCTCAGCGGCATCACCGACTCCTCGCACCCGCGCTACAGCGAGGCGGGCGAGATCCGCGCGATGTACGAGAACGAGCCGGACGTCAAGAAGGTCATCGACACCGCCAAGGGAGTCGAGGGCCTGGTCCGGCAGATGGGCGTGCACGCCGCCGGCGTCATCATGTCAAGCGAGCCCATCGTCGACCACGCGCCCGTCTGGGTCCGGCACACGGACGGGGTGACCATCACGCAGTGGGACTACCCCCAGTGTGAGTCGCTCGGCCTGCTGAAGATGGACTTCCTCGGCCTGCGCAACCTGACGATCATGGACGACGCCGTCAAGATGGTGAAGTCCAACAAGGGCGTCGAACTCGACCTGCTGGCCCTGCCGCTCGACGACCCGAAGACCTTCGAACTGCTCCAGCGAGGCGACACCCTCGGCGTCTTCCAGTTCGACGGCGGCCCCATGCGCTCGCTGCTGCGGCTGATGAAGCCCGACAACTTCGAGGACATCTCCGCCGTCTCGGCGCTCTACCGTCCCGGCCCGATGGGCATGGACTCGCACACCAACTACGCGCTCCGCAAGAACGGCCTGCAGGAGATCACGCCGATCCACAAGGAGCTGGAGGAGCCGCTCCAGGAGGTCCTGGCCGTCACCTACGGCCTGATCGTCTACCAGGAGCAGGTGCAGAAGGCCGCCCAGATCATCGCCGGGTACTCCCTCGGCGAGGCCGACATCCTGCGCCGCGTCATGGGCAAGAAGAAGCCCGACGAGCTGGCGAAGAACTTCACCATCTTCCAGGCCGGCGCCAAGAAGAACGGCTACAGCGACGAGGCGATCCAGGCCCTGTGGGACGTCCTGGTCCCGTTCGCCGGATACGCCTTCAACAAGGCGCACTCGGCGGCGTACGGCCTGGTCTCCTACTGGACCGCCTATCTGAAGGCGAACTACCCGGCCGAGTACATGGCCGGACTGCTCACCTCGGTCAAGGACGACAAGGACAAGTCGGCCGTCTATCTGAACGAGTGCCGGCGCATGGGCATCAAGGTGCTGCCGCCGGACGTCAACGAGTCGATGTCCAACTTCGCCGCGCAGGGCGACGACGTGATCCTCTTCGGCCTCTCCGCCGTCCGCAACGTCGGGACGAACGTGGTCGAGTCGATCATCCGCAGCCGCAAGGCCAAGGGGAAGTACGCCTCCTTCCCCGACTACCTCGACAAGGTCGAGGCGGTCGCCTGCAACAAGCGCACCACGGAGTCGCTGATCAAGGCGGGCGCCTTCGACACCATGGGCCACACCCGCAAGGGCCTCACCGCCCAGTTCGAGCCGATGATCGACAACGTGGTGGCCGTCAAGCGCAAGGAGGCCGAGGGGCAGTTCGACCTCTTCGGCGGCATGGGCGAGGAGGAGAGCACCGAACCCGGCTTCGGACTCGACGTCGAGTTCACCACCGACGAGTGGGACAAGGCGTATCTGCTCGCCCAGGAGCGGGAGATGCTCGGTCTGTACGTCTCCGACCACCCGCTCTTCGGACTGGAGCACGTCCTGTCCGACAAGGCGGACGCGGGCATCTCCCAGCTCACCGGCGGCGAGCACGGGGACGGCGCGGTCGTCACCATCGGCGGCATCATCTCCGGCCTCCAGCGCAAGATGACCAAGCAGGGCAACGCCTGGGCCATCGCCACGGTCGAGGACCTCGCCGGCTCGCTGGAGTGCATGTTCTTCCCGGCGACGTACCAGCTGGTCTCGACGCAACTCGTCGAGGACGCCGTGGTGTTCGTCAAGGGCCGGCTCGACAAGCGCGAGGACGTCCCCCGGCTCGTCGCGATGGAGCTGCAGGTCCCCGACCTGTCGAACGCGGGCACCAACGCGCCCGTGATCCTCACCATCCCGGCGGTCAGGGTCACCCCGCCCATGGTGGGCAGGCTGGGCGAGATCCTCAGCAACCACAAGGGCGACAGCGAGGTCCGCATCAAGCTCCAGGGCCCGCGCAAGACCACCGTGCTGCGGCTCGACCGGCACCGGGTGAAGCCGGACCCGGCGCTCTTCGGCGACCTGAAGGTCCTCCTCGGACCGTCCTGCCTGGCCGGCTGACCGGCACCCCCCGGCGCACGCGCAGGGCGCACCCGCACACCGGGTGCGCCCTGCGCGCTCTGTGCGTGCCCGGACCGCGACGGTCCGCGCACCGGGCGTCAGTTGTGGCCGAAGCGCTTCTGGTGCTTACGGGCAACATCCGCGGGGCTTCCCTGCGCGTGCGACATCGACGACTGCTGCGCCTCGGTCGCGTGCTGCTGGGCCCGCTCCTGAGCCTGCTCGGCCTGCGAGGAGCGCTGCTGATCGCCGCCCTGCTTGCGGTTCTTGTTCTTGGCCATGGTTCTGCCTCCTGCGGGGGATATAGGGGCCAGGGCCGGGACCAGACTCACACAGGCCGACAAGGGCCGCATTTCGGGCAATTACCGTGTGTGACAAGGCCGGTCGGAGAGTGATCGGCCGATGCGCCACGCCGAAGATCGAGTTCGGGCCGTTAACCTCCGCGAGGTCGGGCAGACTCGAAGCGAGCCCGAAGCAAACCTCCCGGAAACCGGAAAGAGGGTGGACCGCATGGACCGCTGCATCGTCCTGGTGGACGCCGGGTATCTGCTGGGGGCTGCCGCCAGTCTCCTCGCCGGAGAACCTTCGCGTTCCCGGATCACGGTCGATCACGCCGCCCTCATCCAGGGTCTGCGCGAACGCGCCGAGTCCGACACCGAACGGCCTTTGCTGCGCATCTACTGGTTCGACGGCGCCCCCGACCGCGTACCGCAGCCCGAGCACCGCAGGCTGCGCGTGATGCCCCGGGTGACCGTGCGGCTCGGCGCGCTGACCCGCAGTGACGGGCGGTGGGCGCAGAAGGGCGTCGACGCCGCCATGCACGCCGAACTGACCGAACTGGCCCGCAACCGCGCCTGCTCCGACATCGTCCTGGTGACAGGCGACGGCGATCTGCTGCCCGGCATGATGGCCGCCAAGGAACACGGCGTCGCCGTCCATCTGTGGGCCGTTCAGGCCGCCGACGGCGACTACAACCAGTCCGAGGACCTGGTCGCCGAGGCCGACGAGCGCCGGGTCCTGGACCGCGTCTGGATCACCAAGGCCGTCCGCGCCAAGGACTTCGGCGGTGTCTGCGCCCCGCAGCCGGTGCCCCGCCCGGAGATCGCCGCCATCCTCTCCGCCCCGCTGCCCGAATCGGCGCTCGCCGCCGCGGCCGAGCGGCCCGCGCGGGAGGCCGAGCACCGGGCCGCCGACGCCCACCACGGCGCCCAGGACCGGCCGGCCGCGGCCAAGGGCGTGCCCACCCCCAAGGACCTGGCCGCCCTGCGCGCGCCCGGCGCCGCCCAGCCCGCCCAGCACCCGGCGAGCGCCACCCTGCGCTGGTCCTCGGACAAGGGCTGGGTCGAGCGGCCGGGAGGCCCCGCGGAGTCCCCCGAGTCGGCCTCGCTGCCCACCCTCGCCCAGCTCACCTCGGCCGAACAGCGGTGGGCGGACCGCGAGGAGGACATCACCACCGTCGGCGGCGACCCCTACGAGGTCGGGCAGGTGTTCGCGCGTCGCTGGATCGCGCGGCTCACCGACCCGTCGCACGTGCAGAAACTCTCCGTGATGTACCCGCGCGTGCCGCACCGCGTCGACGGCGAACTGCTGCGCTACGCCGCCCGGTTCGGACTGCTCGCGCACAAGGACGACCAGATCGACGAGCACGACCGGTACGCGATCCGGGCCGGTTTCTGGCGCGAGATCGACGTCCGTACGTCGGCGGAGCACGCGCCCGCCGGGGAGTGAGCCGCCGCCCCGGGCGCATACCAGGGCGTACGACCCCGTAGTCTCGTACATCGTGAGTACGCGCAACGCACCGACAGTCCGTGACGGACACCGTGTGGACGCGGTGTGCTCGGTGCGCGGTCTGGTCAAGACCTATCCGGCGGGCCGCGGACGCCGCGGAACCCCCGCCACCCCCGAGGTCCGGGCCACCGACGACGTGTCCCTGGACGTCCGCCGCGGCGAGATCTTCGGACTCCTCGGCCCGAACGGCGCGGGCAAGTCCACCCTGGTCCGCCAGATGACGGGGCTCATGCGGCCCGACGGCGGCAGCGTGGAGATCCTCGGGCACGACATCGTGCGCCACCCCGAGCGGGCCGCCCGGATCCTCGCCTACCTCGGCCAGGAGTCCACGGCCCTCGACGAGCTGACCGTGTCGCTCGCCGCCGAGACGACCGGACGCCTGCGCGGCCTCGAACTGCGCCGGGCCCGTGCGGAGCGGGACGCCGTCCTCGACGAACTCGGGCTCACCCCGCTCGCCTCCCGCCCCCTGAAGAAGCTCTCCGGCGGCCAGCGCAGACTCGCCTGCTTCGCCGCGGCGCTGGTGGGCGAGCGCCCGCTGCTCGTCCTCGACGAGCCGACCACCGGCATGGACCCCGTCGCCCGCCGCGCCGTCTGGGCCGCCGTCGACCGGCGCCGGGCCGAGCACGGCACGACCGTCCTGCTGGTCACCCACAACGTCATCGAGGCGGAGACCGTCCTCGACCGGGTCGCCGTCCTCGACCGGGGCCGGGTCATCGCCTGCGACACCCCCACCGGGCTCAAGGAGCGCGTCGCGGGCGAGGTCCGCGTCGACCTGGTCTGGCGGGATCGGGCCCCGCTCGCCGTCCCCGAGGTCGCCGCGCTGCGCGCCCGCGCCCTGGAGTCGGGCCGCCGCTGGACGCTGCGGCTCGCCCCCGAGGAGGCCCGCGCCGTGGTCGCCACCGTCACCGGAGGGGCCGCCTTCGCCGCCCTGGACGACTTCACGCTGGCCACGCCGAGCCTGGAGGACGTCTATCTGGCGCTCGGCGGCGACACCCGGGGACTGGTCAAGGCATGAACCTGAGGGCGGCGGCAGCCGTACGGTCCGGCGTGACCCCCGCAGCGACAAGGAGTTCGACGTGAGTGTCGTACCCGCCGGGATCGTGCGGGCCGGAGCGCCGCCCGTGGACGGCGACCGCGCGGACGGCGTGCCGCCCGGGCCGCTCGGGCCGCGCGCCCGGCTGTGGCCCTCGCTCGCCGCCGTGTACCGCGCGCAGCTCTCCCGGGCCCGGGTCGCCCGGATCCCTCTGCTGTTCGTCGCCACCTTCCAGTCCGTCGGGATCATGGTCCTGATGCGCGGGGTCGTGGACGGCGGAGGCGAGGCGCGGGCCGTGGTGGCCGGGTCGTCCGTCCTCGTCGTCGCCTTCGTGGCGCTGAACCTGCTCGCCCAGTACTTCGGGCAGCTGCGCGCCGACGGCGGGCTCGACCACTACGCGACGCTGCCCGTGCCGCCCGCCGCCGTGGTGCTCGGCACGGCGGGCGCCTACGCCTCCTTCACCGTGCCCGGCACGGTCGTCACCGCCGGCTTCGGCTGTCTGCTCTTCGGGCTGCCGATGGCCCACCTGTGGGTGCTGGCCGCGGTGATCCCGCTGGCGGGCGCCGCCCTCGCGGGGCTCGGCGCCGCGTGCGGGCTGCTCGCGCCGCGCCCCGAACTCGCCACCCTGCTCGGCCAGCTCGGCATGTCGGCGGCGCTGCTGCTGGGCGTGCTGCCGGCCGGACGGCTGCCCACGGCCGTCCAGTACGCCCGGGACCTGCTGCCCTCGACGTACGGCGTCGAGGCGCTGGCCCGCGCCTTCGGGCCGCGTCCCGACTGGGCCCTCGTCCTCGGTGACCTCGCCGTCTGCGCGGGCGTCGGCGTCGCCTCGCTGGCCCTGGCGACCTGGGCGTACCGCCGGGCAGCCGTCCGGTGACGCGGCCGCGGGGGACGCCTGGCACGATGGCGGTGTGACCGCACCGCTGACTCCTCCTCCGCCGCCGCACCATCAGCCCCCGTACGGCTCCTGGCAGACGCCCGGGGGCGCGACGGCGGGCTCCGCGTACGAACAGGACGGGCCCGGCATGAAGACCGAACTGCGTCAGGCCGCCGTGATCACGGTGGCGGTGGCGCTCGGCGGCGTACTGCTCGGAGTGCTGTGGTCGTGGCTCGCGCCGCACGTGCCGCTGATCGCGGACGGGGAGGCGGTCTATCTGAAGGACACCGAGGGCGAGCAGGCCATCGGCGTCGACGGAACGTTCACGCTGCTCGCGCTCGCCTTCGGTGCCCTCAGCGCGCTGGTCGTCTTCCTGGTGCACCGGCGCGGCGGTGTCCCGCTCGTGGTGGCGCTCACCGTGGGCGGCGTGCTCGCCTCGCTGATCGCCTGGCGGGTCGGCATCTGGCTCGGGCCGGCCCAGGACGTGGTCGCCCACGCCAGGGCGGTCGGCAAGGGCGTCACCTTCTCGGCGCCGCTGGAGCTGAACGCGAAGGGCGCGCTGCTGGCCTGGTCCGTGGCGGCCCTGCTGGTCCACCTCGGCCTCACCGCCCTGTTCGGCCCCCGGGACCCCTACGAGACCCCGTACGCCGCGCCCCCGGCCCCGCCCGGACCTCCGCCGGCCTAGGACCCGCCTGGGCCCGCCTGGGAGCCCCCGGGGCCCTGCCGCCTCAGGGGCCGGCCGACCGGGGCCAGTACGGCGCCGGTCAGGGCCGCCAGGTCGGCGGGCGACAGCTCGACCTCGAGGCCGCGGCGGCCCGCCGAGACGCAGACCGTCGTGTGCGCGCTCGCCGAGGAGTCCAGGACCGTGCGCAGCCGCTTGCGCTGCCCGAGCGGGGAGATGCCGCCGCGCACGTAGCCCGTGGTGCGCTCGGCCAGCGCAGGGTCGGCCATCGCCGCGCGCTTGCCGCCGGCCGCGGCCGCCAGGGCCTTCAGGTCGAGCGAGCCCGCGACCGGGACGACGGCGACCACCAGCGTGCCGTCGACGTCGGCGACCAGGGTCTTGAACACCCGCTCCGGGGACACCCCCATCGCCTCCGCGGCCTCCTCGCCGTACGAGGGGTGCGCGGGGTCGTGCTCGTAGGCGTGGACCGTGTACGCGACACCGGCGGCCGTCAGGGCCACCGTCGCCGGGGTCCCGCCCGGCTGCTGCTTCTTCGCCTTCTTCGCCATCGCCTTCTCGTCCGTCGGTCAGTTGAGGCTGGTCGGGCCGCGCGTCAGCTCCGAGGCCGGCAGCGACGGCAGGTTGCGGATGATCGCGGTCTCGGAGCGCAGCAGCCCCAGCTCCTCGCGCAGCCGGGACGCCGTGTCCGGAGCCTGCAGCAGCCGCTGCTTCGCGGGGATGTCGAGCATCACGGCCGCCGCGACGAGATACGAGACGACGGCCGGCTCGTCCGGCAGCTCGGCGCCCGTCGACAGCGACCGCTCACGGGCGCCGGCGAGCCGCTTCTGGTACTGCCTGAAGGCCCGCAGGACGCCCTCCGCGAGTGCCCCGGCCTCCTGGCCCGGCTCCTCCTCCAGCTCCTCCAGTTCGGCGGTGAGGAACGCGCCGGAGGCGTCGACGGAGAGCAGCCTGGCCCGGGTCGTGCCGGTCGCGATGACCTCGAAGCTGCCGTCGGCGCGCTCCCTGATGGTCGCCGCGTCCGCGACGCAGCCCACCTCGTGGAACGCGGCGAGCGGGTCGTCGCCGAAACCGGCCGCGGGTCCGCGCTCGGGCACGGCGGTCTGGTCCGGCATGCCGGGCGCGCTGTGCGCGACCTCGTGGCCGTCGCGGATGGCGACGACGGCGAACCGGCGCGGTTCGTCCTCGGGGGTCTTCAGCAGCTCGCGCATCATGGCGCGATAGCGCTCCTCGAAGACGTTCAGCGGGAGCACGAGCCCCGGGAACAGCACCGAGTTCAGTGGGAAGAGCGGGAGCCGGACGGTGGTCACGACGGCAAAGCCTAATGGTCGCCGGGGCGGGCGTGTCCGGCGCGCTCACGGGACGGACGCCCGGCGGTGTCCCGCGGGGGCCGCAGCGGCAGGCCCGCGGCCACTTCGAGGCGTACGCCGTCGCGCAGTTCGAGGAACTGGCCGAGCGGATCGTCCGAGACCCGGTCCCAGGGGAACGCCGTGGCGTACGGGCCGATCAGGCGCAGCTGCTCCAGGGCGTCGTTCCAGCGGTCCAGCCGGATCAGGACGTACGCGAGGAGGTTGCGGACCTCGGCGGGCCACGGGTCCGCGGCCGGATAGGCGGCGGAGACGGTGATGGCGAGGTCGGCGGCGGCGTGCAGCCGGGCCCCGGTGCCCCGGCCGGTGCCGAGCCCGGGCGGCGGCGAGCCGCCCTCGGTCAGGCAGGCGAAGGCCGCGCGCACCGGCAGCGCCTGCACCAGCGAGCCGGGCAGCGCGTCCTCGGCGGCCCGCTCGGCGAAGTCGAAGCACTCGGTGTGCGAGCCGTACCAGGCGGCCGACAGGTACTGGAGGGCGGCGACATGGCAGCCGTAGTGGTGCGGGGAGCGGCGCACCGCCTGGGCCCACAGCAGCTCGAACTCGGTGTGCCCGGCGTTGGTGCCGCGCGCGTGGTCGAGCGCGATCCGCCAGGGCACCGGGTCGTGCGGGTCGCCCTCGGCCGCCGCGCCGATCAACGGGGCGACCTGGCGCAGCAGTTCGACGCGGGCGGGTGACTCCCAGCCGCGGCGCACCGCCAGTTCGGCCTTGATCAGCAGGGCGTCCGGGTCGTGCGGGGAGGCGTCCCGCCAAGCCTCCAGCCATCCGGTCCGGGTACGGGCGAAGGCGGCGAGGCGCGTGGTGTACCAGTCGCGGTTCTCCCACTCGGCCGACTCCCGGGTGGCGGCGAGGAGTTTGGCGGCGGGGGCGTACTCGCCGCGGCCCGCGGCGACGAGCACCGGGCCGAGGCGGGTGTCCGGGGCGTCGAGCAGCACCTCGTCGTCGGCGGGCAGGCCGGCGGCGAGGTGCGGGGTGTGCCGGGCCATCCGGGCGGTCCGGATCAGCGCGCGTAGCAATGCCATGGTGAGGTCATTGAAAACCGCCGGTCGGGGCGGGGCCAGGGGGGGCGGGATGACGCTTTCGTAACCCTCGGCCGGTTGTGCGCGAAGGGGTCAAGTTCTGGCAAAGGGTCGCCCTGGGCGGGGAGCCGGGGAGCCGGGGAGCCGGGGAGCCGGGGACGGCGGCCGGGGGCTCAGTTGCGGCGCAGCAGGCGTGTCGCGCCCGCCGCGACCGTGGTGGCCAGGACCCAGCCGAGGAGGACGACCGTCGCCGCCAGCCACTGCCAGCCGCCGCTGAGCTGCCAGTACCCCATCTGCCCGAAGTCGATCACCGGGAGGAGCAGGTCCAGGGCGAAGAGCGGGGCGTTCCACGAGGGGTGTTCGTGTGCCTTGATCGGCGGATGGTCGGCGTGGGTGAAGGCGAGGGACGAGGCGGCCCACAGCAGGGCCATCCACAGGGCGGCGCGGCCCGGCCGGTACCCGTACGCCACCGTCCAGTCCTGCGCGTACCCCCACAGCTTGGCCGCCGGGGGCAGCGTCTCGCGGCGGCGGCGCTGCTTGGCGAGCAGCACCTCGCGGGCGTCCTCGTCCGCGCCGCAGCCGCGCAGCACCGTCGCCAGGCACTCGTACGGCTCGGGGTTGTACTCGGCGGTCGCCGCGGCCACCCACTCCAGCCGCAGCGCCAGCGGGAACGCGCCCCGGGGCACCAGGCTCTCGTAGGTGAAGCCGCCCATCTGCAGGCTGCCGGGCCCCGGCCAGGCCGACGCCCTGTCGATCAGGTTGACCACCCGCGCGCCGGACAGCACGACCCGGCCGCGCCGCGGCCGCTCCCCGAGGAAGCGCAGCTCGGGCGTCTGCACCCGGCGCATCGACAGCTCCTGGCCGTCGGCAAGGAGGAAGCGGGCCTGCTCGAAGTCGACCGCGTCCCCGAACCGCCCGTCGTCGAGCCGGATGCCGCCCACGCACTCGAAGCGCTGCACCCGGGTGCCCCGGGCCGGGGTGGTGCCGCTGGTCTGCAGCGGGTTGCCGACGCCCGCTGGGGTCAGATAGAGGGTGCGCTCCACGGTCAGCTGCGGGGCGTTCAGCGCGAGCCGGCCGTAGGGGTTGCGCAGCCGGCTGCCGCGCAGGCTGAGGGAGACGCCGACGGTGGCGCTGCGCAGGCTCATCTCGCCGTGCGACTCCAGCATCTCGGCCTGGAGGTCCTGTCCGACGGTCATCCCGTCGCCGGTGAGCGAACGGCCGCTGCGGTCCCGGTGGATGACGGCCTGGTTGAGCAGCAGGTCGGTGCCTATGTGCGCGTCGGTGAGCCGGACACCGCGGTGGAAGCGGCAGCGCGGCAGATGCAGATCGCCCTCGGTGTGCACGCGGGCGCCCTCCAGGCGCGGTACCGAACAGTCGACCAGGCGGACGGTCGTGAACCGCGCCTCCGGCACCCGGATCTCGTTCTCGAAGCGGCACCCCTTCATCTCGACGTACGGGACGACGGTGCCGCCCGACAGGTCGAGCGAGCCCGTGACGAGCACGCCGGACAGCTTCAGGGAGGAGACCCGGCCGTCCAGCGCCGGCGGCCCGTTCAGCAGCAGCCAGGCCACGATCCGGGCCCGGACGCCGCGCTCGGGCCCCCACGGGTGGATTCCGTGCGGGTCGTCCGCTGCCGCGTCCCCGCTGCGCAGGTCGTACACGCTGCCGTTGCGGAACGCCTGCCACATGCCGGCCTCGGCGGCGGTCAGGTCCTCCGGCAGCTCTCCCGCGCCGGTGCGGGTCCCCTGCGTCACGGCTCATTCCCCCTTCCCCATCTACCAGCGGGTTCGTACAGCTGTTCATGCCCGCTGAGTGACCGCCTGAACACTGATGGTGAGGAGGAACTCCGGGATGTCGTATCAGTCATTGATACGGGCGACCGGCGGCCTGGGCGGGTCTGAGAGAATTGACCGCGTGATCTCCCGAATCGATCTGCGCGGCGACGCCCTCCCCGAGGGTTCCGCCCTGCGCGACCTGCTGCCCCGAGCCGACTTCGACGTGTCCGCCGCCCTGGAGAAGGTGCGGCCGATCTGCGAGGCCGTGCATCATCGCGGGGACGCGGCGCTGATCGACTTCGCGGAGAAGTTCGACGGCGTGCGCCTCGAGAGCGTGCGGGTGCCCGCCGAGGCGCTCGACAAGGCCCTCCGGGAGCTCGACCCGGCCGTGCGCGCCGCGCTGGAGGAGTCCATCCGCCGCGCCAGGGCCGTCCACCGCGCCCAGCGCCGCACCACCCACACCACCCAGGTCGTGCCCGGCGGCACGGTCACCGAGAAGTGGATCCCGGTCGACCGCGTCGGCCTGTACGCACCGGGCGGCCGGGCCGTCTACCCGTCCTCCGTGATCATGAACGTGGTGCCCGCCCAGGAGGCCGGCGTCCCGTCCCTCGCGCTGGCCTCCCCGGCCCAGGCCGAGTTCGGCGGGCTGCCGCACCCGACCATCCTCGCCGCCTGCGCCCTGCTCGGCGTCGACGAGGTGTACGCGGCCGGCGGCGCCACCGCCGTCGCGATGTTCGCGCACGGCACCGAGTCCTGTCCGCCGGCCCCCATGGTCACCGGCCCCGGCAACATCTGGGTCGCCGCCGCCAAGCGCTACTACGCCGGCCGCATCGGCATCGACGCCGAGGCCGGTCCCACCGAGATCGCGATCCTCGCCGACGACAGCGCCGACCCGGCGCACGTCGCCGCCGACCTGATCAGCCAGGCCGAGCACGACCCGCTCGCGGCCGCCGTCCTCGTCACCGACTCGCCGGCGCTCGCCGACGCGGTGGAGAAGGAGCTGGAGCCGCAGGTCGCCGCCACCAAGCACATCGACGACCGGATCGTCCCGGCCCTGTCCGGCCGGCAGTCCGCGATCGTGCTCGTCGACGGCGTCGAGGAGGGACTCAGGGTGGTCGACGCCTACGGCGCCGAACACCTGGAGATCCAGACCGCCGACGCGGCCGCCGTCGCCGACCGGGTCAGGAACGCCGGCGCGGTCTTCGTCGGCCCCTGGGCCCCCGTCTCGCTCGGCGACTACGCCGCGGGCTCCAACCACGTCCTGCCCACCGGCGGCTGCGCCTGCCACTCCTCGGGCCTGTCCGTCCAGTCCTTCCTGCGCGGGGTCCACGTCGTCGACTACACGCGGGACGCGCTGGCCGAGGTCGCGCACCACGTGGTGACGCTGGCGGAGGCGGAGGACCTGCCGGCCCACGGGGCGGCGGTCAAGGCGAGGTTCGGATGGAAGGTACCCGAGAGCAAGTGAGCACGTTCGGCATCGACGACCTCCCCGTACGGGACGAGCTGCGGGGCAAGTCCCCGTACGGCGCGCCCCAGCTCGACGTCCCCGTACGGCTGAACACCAACGAGAACCCCTACCCGCTGCCCGAACCGCTCGTCGAGCGGATCGCCGAGCGGGTCCGTGAGGCGGCGCGGAACCTCAACCGCTACCCGGACCGGGACGCGGTGGAGCTGCGCACGCGGCTCGCCGCATACCTGACGGACACCGGCGGACACCGCGTCGGCGTCGAGAACGTCTGGGCGGCCAACGGGTCCAACGAGGTCATCCAGCAGCTGCTGCAGACCTTCGGCGGACCGGGCCGCACCGCCCTCGGCTTCGAGCCGTCGTACTCGATGCACGCGCTCATCGCGCGCGGCACGGGCACCGGCTGGATCTCCGGGCCGCGCGGCGAGGACTTCGCCATCGACCCGGCCGCCGCCGAGAAGGCGATCGCCGAGCACCGTCCCGACGTCGTCTTCGTCACCACCCCCAACAACCCCACCGGCAACGCCGTCCCGGCCGAGACGGTCCTCGCGCTGTACGAGGCCGCCCAGGCCGCCGGGCCGTCGATGGTGGTCGTCGACGAGGCGTACATCGAGTTCAGCCACGGCGACTCGCTGCTGCCCCTGCTGGAGGGCAGGCCGCACCTCGTCGTCTCGCGGACCATGTCCAAGGCGTTCGGCGCGGCCGGCCTGCGCCTCGGCTACCTGGCAGCCCACCCGGCGGTCGTGGACGCCGTCCAGCTCGTCCGGCTGCCGTACCACCTCTCGGCCGTCACCCAGGCGACCGCGCTGGCCGCCCTGGAGTTCACCGGCACCCTGCTGGGCTACGTCGAGCAGCTGAAGGCCGAGCGGGACCGGCTGGTCTCCGGACTGCGTGCGATCGGCTTCGAGGTGACGGAGTCCGACGCCAACTTCGTGCAGTTCGGGCGCTTCGACGGCGAGAACGGCTCGCACGAGGCCTGGCGCAAGATCCTCGACCGGGGCGTCCTGGTCCGGGACAACGGCGTACCGGGGTGGCTGCGGGTGTCCGCGGGAACCCCGGCCGAGAACGACGCGTTCCTCGACGCGGCCAGGGACGTCATGGCGCAAGCCGCACGCGAACGCACGAAGAACCAGGAACAGGAGCAGAGCGGATGAGCCGCGTCGGGCGCGTGGAGCGCACCACCAAGGAGACCTCCGTCCTCGTCGAGATCGACCTCGACGGGTCCGGAAAGGTCGATGTGTCGACCGGGGTCGGTTTCTACGACCACATGCTCGACCAGCTCGGCCGGCACGGCTTGTTCGACCTCACGGTGAAGACCGAGGGCGATCTGCACATCGACTCGCACCACACCATCGAGGACACCGCCCTCGCCCTCGGCGCCGCCTTCAGGCAGGCGCTCGGCGACAAGGTCGGCATCTACCGCTTCGGCAACTGCACGGTCCCGCTGGACGAGTCGCTCGCCCAGGTGACGGTCGACCTGTCCGGCCGCCCCTACCTCGTGCACACCGAGCCCGAGAAGATGGCGCCGATGATCGGCGAGTACGACACGACCATGACCCGGCACATCCTGGAGTCGTTCGTCGCCCAGGCGCAGATCGCGCTGCACGTGCACGTGCCCTACGGGCGCAACGCGCACCACATCGTGGAGTGCCAGTTCAAGGCCCTCGCCCGCGCCCTCAGGTACGCCTCCGAGCGCGACCCGCGGGCCGCCGGCATCCTCCCCTCCACGAAGGGCGCGCTGTAATCCCATGAGCGGTCTGTCCACCGTCCTGATCGTCGTCGGGCTCTTCCTGCTCGGCGGCGTCTACTCCTTCGTCAAGCAGCAGATGCCCAGGAGCCTGATCGTGCTGCTCTCCATCGGCGCCGCGATGTGCCTCGTCTCGGGTGTCCTCAGGCTGGAGGTGTGGAATTGAGCGGCCCCGCGAAGCGAGTCGTCGTCTTCGACTACGGCTTCGGCAACGTCCGGTCCGCCGAGCGTGCCCTCGCCCGGGCGGGAGCCGACGTCGAGATCACCCGTGACTTCGACCGGGCCATGAACGCCGACGGGCTGCTGGTGCCCGGCGTCGGCGCCTTCGCGGCCTGCATGCGCGGTCTCAAGGAGGCGCGCGGCGACTGGATCGTCGGCCGCCGCCTCGCCGGCGGGCGCCCGGTCATGGGCATCTGCGTCGGCATGCAGATCCTCTTCGCGCGCGGCATCGAGCACGGCCAGGAGACCGAGGGCCTCGACGAGTGGCCCGGCACGGTCGCGCCCCTGCAGGCCGACGTCGTCCCCCACATGGGCTGGAACACCGTCGAGGCCCCGGAGGGATCGGCGCTCTTCGCCGGCCTCGACGCCGACGCGCGCTATTACTTCGTGCACTCCTACGCGGTCCACGACTGGTCCCTGGAGACGGCCAACCCCACATTGCGGGCGCCCCTGGTGGCCTGGTCCACCCACGGCAAGCCCTTCGTGGCCGCCGTCGAGAACGGCGCCCTGTGGGCCACGCAGTTCCACCCCGAGAAGTCCGGCGACGCCGGAGCCCAGCTCCTCACCAACTGGATCGGAACACTGTGAGCAAGCTCGAACTCCTCCCCGCCGTCGACGTCCGCGACGGCCAGGCCGTCCGCCTCGTCCACGGCGAGTCCGGCACGGAGACCTCGTACGGCTCCCCCCTGGAGGCCGCCCTCGCCTGGCAGCGGTCGGGCGCCGAGTGGCTGCACCTGGTGGACCTGGACGCCGCGTTCGGCACCGGCGACAACCGGGCCCTGATCGCCGAGGTCGCCGGGGCGATGGACATCAAGGTCGAGCTGTCCGGCGGCATCCGCGACGACGACACCCTCGCCGCCGCGCTCGCCACCGGCTGCACCCGCGTCAACCTCGGCACCGCCGCCCTGGAGACCCCGGAGTGGGTCGCCAAGGTCATCGCCGAGCACGGCGACAAGATCGCGGTGGGTCTCGACGTACGCGGCACCACGCTGCGCGGCCGGGGCTGGACCCGGGACGGCGGCGACCTCTACGAGACGCTGGAGCGCCTGAACGCCGAGGGCTGCGCGCGCTACGTCGTCACCGACATCGCCAAGGACGGCACCCTCCAGGGCCCCAACCTGGAGCTCCTCGAGAACGTCTGCGCCGCGACCGACCGCCCGGTCGTCGCGTCCGGCGGCGTCTCCTCCCTGGACGACCTGCGCGCCATCGCCGGCCTGGTCCCGCTGGGCGTCGAGGGCTCCATCGTCGGCAAGGCCCTGTACGCGAAGGCGTTCACCCTGGAAGAGGCCCTGGCGGCGGTGTCCCGGTGAGCGAGCTGCGACGCGTCGCCACCGGGGCCCCCTGGGAGGACACCTTCGGCTACTCCCGCGCGGTGGAGCTGCCGAACGGACTGGTCCTCGTCTCCGGCTGCACCTCCGTGGTCGACGGCCAGGTCGCCGGCGGAGGCCCCTACGAGCAGGCGGTCAACTCCTTCAACGTCGCGTTCGACGCGCTCGGGCAGCTCGGTCTCGGCCGCGAGGACGTGGTCCGCACCCGCATGTACCTCACGCACGCCCGCGACGTGGACGACGTCGGACGCGCCCACAAGGAACTGTTCGAGGCGGTGCGCCCCGCCGCTTCCATGATCATTGTCTCCGGCTTCGTGGACCCGAGTCTGGTCGTCGAGGTCGAGGTGGAGGCATACCGAGGGGGAGCGGGCACATGAGCCTCGCCGTACGCGTCATCCCCTGCCTGGACGTCGACAACGGCCGGGTCGTCAAGGGGGTCAACTTCCAGAACCTGCGCGACGCGGGCGACCCCGTCGAGATGGCCAAGGTCTACGACGCCGAGGGCGCCGACGAGCTGACCTTCCTCGACATCACGGCGTCCTCCGGGAACCGCGAGACCACCTACGACGTGGTGCGCCGCACCGCCGAGCAGGTCTTCATCCCGCTCACCGTGGGCGGCGGCGTGCGCACCGCCGAGGACGTCGACAGGCTGCTGCGCGCGGGCGCGGACAAGGTGGGCGTCAACACGGCCGCCATCGCCCGGCCCGAGCTGATCCGCGAGATCGCCGAGCGGTTCGGCCGGCAGGTCCTGGTCCTGTCGGTGGACGCGCGGCGGACCGCGTCCGGGTCCTTCGAGGTCACCACCCACGGCGGCCGCGAGGGCACCGGCATCGACGCGGTCGAGTGGGCGCACGAGGCCGCCGAGCTGGGTGCGGGCGAGATCCTGCTCAACTCGATGGACGCCGACGGCACCAAGGACGGCTACGACATCGAGATGATCGAGGCCGTACGGAAGCACGTGACCGTGCCGCTCATCGCCAGCGGGGGAGCGGGGCGCCTCGCCCACTTCCCGCCCGCCGTCGCCGCGGGCGCGGACGCCGTGCTCGCCGCGTCCGTCTTCCACTTCGGCGATCTGCGGATCGGCGAGGTCAAGGAGACCCTCCGGGCAGCGGGACACCCGGTGCGGTGACGCTGCGCTGAGCTTCGAGCCCCGGTCGCCCTGGAGGGGCGGCCGGGGCCGCTTTTCGGACGGATAGGAAAGGAATGTTGCGCAAAATGTGTTGCGCAACATTCCTTTCCTATCTATTCTGGCGGGCATGGATGGCAAGGAGAACCGCCGGATCACCGACCTCGGGACGCTGAAGGCGCTCGCCCACCCGCTGCGGGCCAATCTGTACCGGCTGCTGTGCGTCGACCGGACCGCGACGGCGTCACAGCTCGCCGAGCACGTGGACGAGGCCGTCTCGCTGGTCAGCTATCACCTGCGCAAGCTCGCCGAGCACGGGCTCATCGAGGAGGCCGAGGCGCAGAGCGCCGACGCGCGTGAGCGCTGGTGGCAGCCCGCGTCGAACGGGGTGAGCATCCGGGACGAGGACTTCCGTGACGCGCCGGAGAAGACCGCCGCCCACCTCGCGGCCGCCCGCCTTTTCCACGACCAGCGATCCGACCACTACCGCCGCTACCTGGACGAACGGCCTACCTGGAGTACGGAGTGGAACGCCGCGTCCGTGGACAACGAGTCCTGGATGCGGCTGACCTCGGCGGAACTGACGGAACTCCGGCGGGAGCTGGAGGAGTTGCTGCGCCGGTACGACGAGCGGGGCCGCGCCGCCGAGGCCGCGGGTGATACCGAGGGGCGCGAGCACGTTGCCCTCTACATGTACGGCTTCCCCTTCCGTGTCTGAGAGGACCCCGGCCGTGAGCGACACTCTGACACCTGCCGCACCCCTCACCGAGGCCCGGCCCGCCCACCGCGACGGCAACGTGCTGCGCTGGCTCGCCGCCTACACCGCCTCGATTCTCGGCGACAACGTCTACTACATCGCCCTGTCCTGGGCCGCGGTCCGCGCCGGGACGCCCTCGCAGGCCGGGCTCGTGATGGCCGTGAGCGCCGTCCCGCGTGCCCTGCTGATGCTCGGCGGAGGAGTGGTCGCCGACCGCTTCGGGCCCCGCAGGGTCGTCATCGGCAGCGACGCCGTGCGCTGCGCGGCCGTCCTCGCCGTCGCCGCGCTGCTCTTCACGGCGGGCCCGGGCCTGTGGCCGCTCGCCCTGCTCGCCCTCGTCTTCGGCACCGTCGACGCCGTCTTCATGCCCGCGGTGGGCGCCCTGCCCCCGCGGATCACCGGCCACGGCCAGCTCGCCCGCGTCCAGGGCATGCGCGGGCTCGCGATCCGCTTCGCCAATGTCGTGGGCGCCCCGCTCGGCGGGCTCGGCGTCGCCCTGGGCGGCTCGGCGGCGGCCTTCGGACTCGCGGGACTGCTGATCGCGGTGTCGGTGCCGCTGCTCGTCTCCGTACGGATGCGCGCTCTCCCGGCGTCGGACGCGCGGGACGGGGAGGGGCCGGGCGAGCCGCCCGCGCCGCGCACCGCCTGGCGGGACCTCGGCGACGGGCTGCGGTACATCCGCCGCCACCGCGTCCTGGCCCCGCTCATGGTGGCCATCGCCCTCGGCGACCTCGGCTTCGTCGGCCCGCTCAACGTGGGCCTGACCCTCCTCGCCGACCAGCGCGGCTGGGGGGCCTCCGGCATGGGCTGGGTGCTCGCCGGGTTCGGCACCGGCGCCGGGGCCGCCGCCCTGCTGCTGACGGTGCGCGGCAGGCTGCCGCACGCCGGGTGGCTCCTGTCGGTGGCGATCATCGCGGGCTCGGCCGCGATCGGCGCGCTGGCGTACGTCCCCCACGTCGCCGTCGCGGTCGGCGTGGCCGTACTCGTCGGCCTGCTCGCCGGGCTCAGCGGCGCCCTGTGCGGCGCGCTGCTGCAGACCCAGGCCGAGCCCGCCTACCTCGGCCGGGTCAGTTCCGTCGCGGGCATCGTCAGCCTGGGCATCGCGCCGCTCAGCATGCCGGTCTCCGCCGCCGCCATCGGCGCGTGGGGGACCGGCCCGGTCTTCGTCGCCAGCGCCGCGCTGTGCGGGTTCGGCGGGGTCTTCGCCCTCTGCTCCCGCGCCCTGCGCCGCGCCGAGCTGCCGCGCTGAGCCGCCGCGCCGAGCGGAGCCCGCGTCCGGCGTCGCCCATCGGTCCCGCGCCCGTGCGGCCGGGCGTCGCGGACGTGCCCTGCCCGGGCTGTCCCGTGCTGTGCCCGCGCTGTGCCCGCGCACAAGGTTGAGGCTCGCGCGGTAGGAGCGCGCCCAGCGCGGGGTGCCGTCGCGGCGGGGCGTTCGCGCTGGTCAGCGGCCCGGCGAAGGGGTGTGCGAGGCCGTCCGGCACCCGGTTCCCCCGTCGGTCGCGCGGTCGTAGCCTGCCGCCGTGACCGGACAGAAGATCCCCCCACGTCCGCTCCGACCGCCCAGGCTCCACGGCCGGAGCGTGGAACTCGAGACCGTCGATACGCTGCTCGCCCGGCTGCGCTCCGGCCGCGGCGGCGCCCTCCTCCTCACCGGCGCCCCCGGCCTCGGCCGCACCGCGCTGCTCACCGAGGTCCGCCACGCCTACGACCAGGGCGCCGTCTGGCACACCCGGGCGACCAGGGCCGAGAGCCGTATCCCGTACGGAGGGCTGCACGCCCTGCTCAGCGCGGGCGGCGTCCCCGAGGCGGAACGGGCGCGGCCGGGCCGGGCGCCGAGGCCGCTCGGCATCCTGCGGGCCCGGCTCGAACCCGCGGCGCTGCTGGAACTGCTGGGCGAGCGGGTCGCGGCGGAGCCCCTGCTGGTCTGCGTGGACGACGTCCACCTGTGGGACGGGCCGTCCCGCGCGGCGCTCGGCTTCGTCGCCCGCAGGCTCGACACCCCGCGTCCGGTCGGCCTGCTGCTGTCCGCGGCGGGCCGCGGCCGTGCGGACGGGGACCTCGCCGGACTCCCCCTCGTGCGGCTCGGCCCCCTCGACCGCGCGGCGGCCGGCGCCCTCCTCGACGACCGGGCGCCCTGCCCCCTCGACCCGGCGGTACGGGCGGAACTGGTCCGGGAGACGGCCGGCAATCCGCGGCTGCTGAGCGACCTGCTGGCCGCGCTGAGCCCGCGTCAGCTCCAGGGCGAGGCCCCGCTGCCGCGACCGCTGGTCGGCCCCGACGCGCTGCTGCGGGTGCGCGGAGCGGGCCCCGGCGACCTGCCGTCCGGAGCCCGGCTGATCCTGCTGCTGGCCGCGGCGGCGCACGAGCAGGACCCGGAGGGGCACGGCGCCGACCTCACCCTCGTGCTCCGCGCCGCCGGCACCGCCGGGGCGGGCCGGGCCGAACTGTCCGAGGCCGAGGACGCGGGGCTGCTGCGCGTCGCGGGGGAGCGCCTCGTCTTCGACGACGAGCCTCTGCGCCGGGCGCTCTACGCCGGGGCGCCGCAGGCACGAAGGCGCCGCGCGCACGCCCTGCTGGCGCTCGCGCACGCCGGTGAACGGCAGCGGCTGCCCCGGCTGCTGCACCGCGCGCTGGCCGTGACGGGACCGGACCCGCGCCTCGCCGCCGACCTCGTCTCCACCGCGGAGGACGACCCGCGCTGGACGCACGCCGAACGGTCCGTGGCCCTGGAGCGGGCAGCCGGGCTCACCGAGCACGACGGGGCCCGGGTCGCGCGGCTGGCCGCCGCCGCCGAGCACGCGCGGCTGGCGGGGCGGCCCGAGCGGGCGCGCGCACTGCTCGCCGAGGCCCGGCCGCTGCCCGCCCACGACGCGGTGCGCGGCCGCGCCGAACTGGTCCGCGGCCTGCTCGGCCTCCAGGACGGCCCGGTCGCCGACGCCTACGAGGTGCTGCGGCTGGCGGCGGAGCTGATGGGCCCCTACGACCCGCGGCGCACCGGCACGGCCCGCCTCGCCGCGATGGAGGCGGCCTGGCAGGCGGGCGACGCCCTGGCCTGCCTGCACGCCACCACCGCCCCGGCGTCCCCGGCGAGACCGGGGCAGGCCCCCGGACGGTCGCGCACGGAGCCGGAGCGGGCGTTCGCCGACGAGTACCGCGAGGGGACGGCCGACCTGCTGAGCGGGCGTACGGAACGGGGCCGGACGGTGCTGCGCGGGCTGGTCGCCCGGGGCGAGCACGCCGGTGACCCCCGGCGGCTGGTGTGCGCGGGCGCCGCCGCACTGCTGGTCGGGGACCTCGCCGCCGCCTGCCGGGTGCACGCGCGCGCCCTCGCCGTCGCCCGGTCCCGGGGCCTCGCCACCCTCGTACCACTGACCCTGGAGCGGCTGGCCTACGCCGAACTGCGGGCCGGGCGGCACCTCAGGGCCCGGGTGCACGCCGAGGAGGGACTGCGTGCGGCCCTGCGCACCGGGCAGCGCAACCTCGCGGCCCACCAGCACGCCGTCCTCGCGCTCGTCGCCTCCGTCGAGGGCGACGCACGGGCCGTCGGCGAGCACGCCGCGGCCTGCTGCGCCGTCGCGGAGCCGCACGGGCTCGTCCAGGCCGCCACGCTCGCCCAGTGGGCGCTGGCCCGTACCGACCTGAGCCGGGGCCGCGCCCCCGAGGCCGCCGCCCGGCTCGGCCCCCTCGTGCGGCCCGGCCCGCGCGGCGGCCACTTCGCGGTGCGGATGCTCGCCGTCCCCTGCTACGTCGAGGCGGCGGTCCTGGCGGGCGAACCGGACGGCGCCCCGGCGGCCGTAGACGAGTTCGCCGTCTGGACGGGGATGGGCGTCGACCCGGGCGCCCCGGCCCTGCTCGCCCGCTGCCGGGCCCTGCTCGAAACCGTCGAGAGCGGGAACGATCCCGGCGCCGACGGCACCCGTACCGGCGTCCATCCGGCCGAGGCCCGCTACGCGGAGGCCCTGGCACGGCACGACCTCGCGGGCGGGGACTTCGAACGGGCCCGTACGCAACTGCTGTTCGGGCAGTGGCTGCGGCGCAGAAGGCGCCCCGGCGAGGCGCGGGGACGGCTGCGGGACGCGCTGGTCGCGTTCGAGCGCTGCGGCGCCCGCGCGTGGGCCCAGCACACCCGGGCCGAGCTGCGGGCCACCGGGGACGCGCCCGCGCACCCGCCGCCCGGGGCGCTGACACGGCTGACGCCGCAGCAACTGCGGATCGCCCGGTTCGTCGCGGAGGGCGCCACCAACCGCGAGGTCGCCATGCGGCTGTCGGTGAGCCCGCGCACGGTCGACCACCATCTGCGCAACGCCTTCGCGCTCCTGGGGGTCCGCTCCCGCGTGGAACTGGCCCGGATCGTCGACCGCGACGACGGGCCCGCCCCGGAGCGCTGACCCCCGCGCCGGGGACGAATCGCGTTCCGCTCGTCCGGAATTTGACGACAGACCCTAGGGACCGACCGGACGGTATGTCATCCTTCGGAGCCAAGGACTGCTCCGGAGCCGCGGCGGGGGGACGAACGCCGCGCGCCCGGCGCGAACCGACCCGGTGGAGGACCGCGATGTCGAACGCCGTACGAGCCCGTGTCCGGGCGGTGCCCGGACTCCCGCCCGCCTCGCCGCCCGTCCGCTCCCCTTCCCTCCTCGACGCCGAGGCCGTCGCCGTGCTGCGCCGTGCCGCCGCCGTCCTCATGGACGACCTCCCCGAACTCACCGACCGGCTGCTCGCCGTCCTCCAGGAGCGGGAACCGGCCTACCGGGCGGCGATCGAGGCGGACGCCTCCGGGCTGTGGCAGGAGGCGCACCGCTCCCTGCGCCACAACGTCGGCTCCTTCCTGCACCCCAGGGAGTCCCGGGACGCGGCCCGGCGCTGCTCCTGGCGGATCGGCGCCGAACGCGCGGAGGCCGGACTGCCGCTCGACGCGCTGCTGCACGCCTTCCGGCTCGGGGGCGCCCTGGTGTGGCGCGGACTCGTCGACGAGACGGCACGCCGCGACCCCGACGACGTACGCCTGCTCGTGCACGTGGCGGCCGACGTGTGGAACTTCGTCGACGAGCACTGCACCCTCGTCGCCGACGCCTACCGGCAGGTGGAGCGGCAGCTCGCCTGGCGGCGCGAGAACCGGCTGCGGCTGATGACCACCGCCCTCCTCGACGGCACCGCCCGCATCGCCGACCTGCCGGACGTGGCCGCCGCCCTGGAACTGCCCGAGCACGGCAGGTACGCCGTCGTGAGCGTCGCCGCCGCCCACCCGGCCGCCCACGTCGGGACCCGGCTGCTGTCCCTGCCGCCCGGGATGCGCGTGCTCTGGCAGACCGGAGCGGACGCCGAACACGGCATCGTCCACCTCGCCGACGCCGAGCCCGCCGACCTCGTCGCGTGCGTGACCGTCCCGGCCGGGGCCCGCGTGGGCATCAGCCGCGCGGTCGACGGCCTCGCCGCCGTCGGCGACGCCCGCCGCCTCTCCGAGACCGCGCTGCGCGCCTGCCCCGAGACCGGCGGCACCGTCCTGCTCGACGAGCACCTGCCGGCGGCCCTGCTGGTGTCCGCGCCCGCCCTGGGCACGGCCCTCGTCGACCGCGTCCTCGGCCGGCTGCTCAGCCTCGACCCGGCCGACCGCGACCTGCTGCTCGACACCGTCAGCGTCTGGCTCGACAGCGACGGCTCCGCCCAGCGCGCCGCGACCCGGCTGTACTGCCACCGCAACACCGTCCTCAACCGCCTGCGCCGCTTCGAACAGCTCACCGGCCGCAGCCTCACCCGACCCGCCGACGTCGTCGACACCTCCCTCGCGCTGACCGCCCGGCGCCTGCTGGGAAGCTGAGCGGCCGGCCGCCGGTGTGAACGGGTACGGCCGGACGGCGGGCGGGCACGGCGGCACGGGCGGCCCCACGGACGGGACGGACCCGGCCGCGAGGGCCGGCACTCGGGCGGACGGGACGCCGCCCACTGGGCAGGGGCACAACCCCGGGCCGCCGACGCTGGGAGCCCGTCCCGAGGCGCGGCACGGCGCTGTACCCGGCCCGGCACCCGTGCTCTCGTAGGGCCACTTCCCCCGTTCGTCCGCCTCCGCGGAACCGAGGAGTCGTGATGCCCTCACTGTCATCGGACGGCACCCGGCAGGACCTGCCCCTGCCGGACCCGCCGCCCCCGGCCGGCCCGCCCCCGGACGGGCCGCCCCACCTGCGCGTGCGCGACCTCGACGTGGCCTACGGCCGCGCCCTGACGGCGCTGCGGGGTGTCCGCCTCGACGTGCCGGCGGGCGGCGCCGTCGCCCTGCTCGGCGCCAACGGCGCGGGCAAGAGCACCCTGCTGCGCTCCGTCTCCGGCACCCTGCGGCTGCACCGCGGCGCGATCACCGCGGGCAGCGTCCACTACGGCCCGCTGCGCCTGAACGGACAGGACCCGGTGGCCGCCGTACGCGCCGGCGTGGTCCAGGTGCCCGAAGGCCGCCGGGTGTTCGCCGGACTCACCGTCGACGAGAACCTGCGGGCCGGCGGCCTGGGCCTCGGCCGCCGCGCACCGGCCGTCGTCCGCTCCGCCCGCGAACGCGTCTTCGGCCTGTTCCCCCGGCTCGCGGAACGCCGCACCCAGCGCGCCGGACTGCTGTCGGGAGGCGAACAGCAGATGCTCGCCATCGGGCGCGCCCTGATGGCCGAGCCCCGGCTGCTGCTCCTCGACGAACCGTCCCTCGGCCTCGCCCCACTGATGGTCGAGCGGATCGCCGAGGTGATCCGGGAGATCAACGCGCAGGGCACCTCGATCCTGCTGGTGGAGCAGAACGCGGCGATGGCGCTGGCGCTGGCCGGCCACGCGTACGTCCTCGACGTCGGCGAGGTCCGCCTCGCCGGACCGGCCGCCGAACTCCGCCGCACCGACGCCGTCCGCCGCCTCTACCTGGGCGAGGACACCGAGCCCGGCCCCGGGGCGGGCGCACCGGCCCGCGACACCCCCGGGGCGGGCGCACCGGCCCGCGACACCCCCGAGGCGGGCGCACCGGCCCGCGACACCTCCGCGCGGGGTGACGCATGAGCCAGCCGCCCCCGCCGCTGCGCGTCGACGACGTGACCGTCCGGTTCGCCGGGCTCACCGCGCTCGACTCCGTCGGCTTCACCGTGACACCCGGCAGCGTGCACGCGCTGATCGGACCGAACGGCGCCGGCAAGTCGACCTGCTTCAACGTCCTGTCCGGACTGTGCCGGCCCGCGAACGGCCGGGTGCTCCTCGGCGACCGGGACCTCACCCGGATGCCCCCGCACCGGATCGCGCTGCTCGGTGTCGCCCGCACCTTCCAGAACATCGTCACCACCGCCGGCACCGTCGGCGACAACCTGATGCTCGGGCGGCACGCCCTGTCCCGCGCCGGGTACACCGCGACCGCGCTGCGCCTGCCGGGCGCGGTGCGCGAACAGCGCGGCCACCGCGCCCGCGCCCGGGAGATCGCCGAACTCACCGGCCTCGGCGCGCTGTTCGACACCCCCGTGGCCCTGCTCTCCTACGGCGACCGCAAACGCGTCGAGCTCGCCCGCGCCCTCTGCCTCGAACCCCGCGTCCTGCTCCTCGACGAGCCGGTCGCCGGCATGAACTCCGGCGAACGCGCCCGCACCGTCGAGGTCGTCCGCACGGTCCGCGAGGAACTCGGCCTGTCCGTCGTCCTCGTGGAGCACGACATGGGCCTCGTCATGCGCCTCGCCGACGAGGTCACCGTCCTCGACTTCGGACGCCGCATCGCCGCGGGCACCCCGGACGAGGTCCGCCGGGACCCCGAGGTCCGCCGCGCCTACCTCGGCACCCCGGCCACCTCCGACACCCCTTCCCCGGCACACCAGGAGCACATCGCATGAGCACCGCCCTGGACACCGTCCTGAACGGGCTCGCCCTCGGCTCGGTCTACGCCCTGGTCGCCCTCGGCTTCGTCATCATCTTCAAGGCCAGTGCCGTGATGAACTTCGCGCACGGCTCCCTGCTGCTGCTCGGTGGCTACCTGACCGCCGTCTGGCACGACACGCTCGGCTTCGCCGGGGCCCTCGCCCTGGCCGTCCTCGCCACCGCCGCGGCGGCCGGCCTCATCGACCGGCTGCTGCTGCGCCGCCTCGACCCGAACGCCGCGCACGTCCTGACCATCGTCACCATCGGCGTCGACATCCTGCTGACGACGGACCTCACCCGCCGCATCGGCGGTGACCTGCTGACCCTGGGCGACCCCTGGGGCTCCGGCGTCACGAAGCTCGGCCCGGTCACCGTCGCCGACAGCCGGATCGCCTCGATCCTGGTGTCCCTGGCCGTCATCGGCGCCGTCTTCGCCGCCTTCCGGTTCACCCCGTGGGGCCTGTCCCTGCGCGCCGCCGCCGAGGACCAGGAGGCCGCCGCGCTGATGGGCATCAGGCTCGCCCGGATCCGCACCCTCGCCTGGTGCCTGGCCGGTGCCCTCGCCGCGCTCGCGGCCGTCTTCCTCGCCGCGTTCCCCGCGCCCGGCCTGGAGCGTACGACCGGACAGATCGCCCTGAAGGCCTTCCCCGCCGCGATCCTCGGCGGCATGGCCTCACCGCCCGGCGCGCTCGCCGGAAGCCTGCTCATCGGCGTCACCGAGGCGCTCGCCGCCGGCTACCAGTCCGAACTCTCCGCGCTCGGCGACGGGTTCGGTGACGTCGTGCCGTACGCGGTCATGGTGCTGGTGCTCCTCGTCCGGCCGGCCGGTCTCTTCGGAACGAAGGAGGCGGCCCGTGTCTAGACGCGCCACGGCCGGCGCCTGCGCCGTACTCGTCCTGTGCGCCCTGCCGTTCTACCTGGGGGCGTTCTGGCTCCAGGTCGGACTGTTCTCGATGGCCGCCGCCCTCGGCGCCATCGGCCTCGGCCTCCTCACCGGCACCGCGGGCCAGCTCTCCCTCGGCCACGCCTTCTTCCTCGCCGTCGGCGCCTACGGATACGTATGGCTCGCCGGGGAACCGGGACCCGGCCTGCCGCCCGCCCTCGCCCTGGTCCTCGCGGTCTGCCTCAGCGGCGCCGTGGGCGGACTCTTCAGCCCCGTCGCCGGGCGGGTGCGCGGCGTCTACCTCGGCGTCGCCACGCTCGCCCTGGTCTTCCTCGGCCATCACGTGATGCTCAACGCCGACTCCGTCACCGGCGGCTTCAACGGCCGGTCCGTACCCCCGATGTCCCTGGGCGGCTTCACCTTCACCGCCACCGAACCCCACCTCACCGTGCTGGGCGTGCCGTTCGGCGCCGAGGAACGCCTCTGGTACCTGGCCCTCGCCCTGCTCGGCGCCGGCTGGTTCGCCGCCCGCAACCTGCTCACCGGCCGCCCCGGCCTCGCCCTGACCGCGCTGCGCGACAGCGAGACCGCCGCCTGCGTGATGGGCGTCCCGGTGGCCCGGCAGCGCTCGGCGGCCTTCGTGGTCTCCTCCATGTACGCGGGCCTCGCCGGAGTCCTGCTCGCACTCGTCTTCCGCAGGATCGTGCCCGACTACTTCGGCCTCGCCCTGTCCATCGACTACCTCGCCATGATCGTCATCGGCGGCCTCGGCTCGGTGGCGGGCGCCGCCGCGGGCGCCGTGTTCGTCACCGCGCTGCCCCTTCTCATGGCCCGCTACGCCGAACAGCTCCCGCTGGTCGCCGCGCCCGGCGCCCCCGGCCACGGAGTCGGCCCCACCGAGGCGTCCCGCTACCTGTACGGCGCCGCCATCGTCCTCGTCCTCCTGTTCGCCCCCGACGGACTGAGCGGCCTCACCCGGCGCGCCGCCGCCCGGCTCCGCCGCGCACGCGCCGCCCCGCCGGCCGCCACCGCCGCGTCCGGCCCCCCGCCCACCGACCCTCCCACCGACGATCCGGCCGCCTCCACCCCGGCCGCGCCCGCGACAGATCCACGACACAAGGAGCGCACCTCGTGAACAGCACGGGACGCACAGCACTCGCCGCCACGCTCGCCGCCCTGCTGCTGGCCGCGGCCGGATGCAGCACCAAGGCCGACGACTCCGGCAAGGACACCGGCTCGGACGGCGTCAGGACCGGACCCGGAGTCACCGCCGGGAAGATCCGGCTGGGCGCGCTCACCGACCTGACCGGCCCCTACGCCACCCTGGGCAAGAGCATCGTGCAGGCCCAGCAGATGTGGGCCGACGAGACCAACAAGAAGGGCGGGATCTGCGGACGCAAGGTCGAGATCGTCGTCAAGGACCACGGCTACGACGTCCAGAAGGCCGTCGCCTCCTACACCGAGATCTCCCCGGACGTCCTCGCACTGCCCCAGGTCATCGGCTCGCCCGTGGTCTCCGCCCTGCTCGACGACGTGGACCGCGACCACATGCTGACCTTCCCGCAGGCCTGGGCCGCCGACCTGCTCGGCCAGGACTCCGTCCAGGTCCTCGGCACCACCTACGACCTCGACATGGTCCGCGCCGTCGACTTCCTCACCCGCGCCCAGGGCATCAGGAAGGGCGACCGGATCGGCCACGTGTACTTCGAGGGCGACTACGGGGCCAACGCCCTCGAAGGGTCCACCTGGGCCGCGAAGAAGGCGGGCCTGACCGTCGTCGGCCAGAAGATCAAGGCCACCGACACCGACCTGTCCGCCCAGGTCACCGCACTGCGCAAGGCCGGCGTCAAGGCCGTCCTGATCAGCGCGGGACCCAGCCAGACCGCCTCCCTGGCCGGAGTCGCCGCCTCCCGCGGCCTGAAGGTCCCCATCGTCACCAGCGCCCCCGGCTACGCCCCGCAGCTCCTCAAGACCCCGGCGGCGCCCGCGCTCACCGGGATGCTGCACATCGTCAGCGCCGCCCCGCCCGTCAGCTCCGACCTGCCCGCCGTACGGAAGATGGTCGCCTCGTACCAGAAGAAGTACCCCGGCGAGCTCGTCGACGCGGGCACCCTCTCGGGCTACAACGCGGCCGAGCTGATGGGCCGTGACCTCAAGGCGGCCTGCGCGGCCAAGGACCTCACCCGCGAGGGGCTCGTCAAGGCGCACCGCTCACAGAAGCAGGTGGACAACGGCCTCGGCACCCCGGAGGACTTCTCCGACGCCGCACGCCCCGCGGGCCTCGCCGTCTACGTCACCAAGCCGGACAAGAAGGCGACCGGCGGCTCCGTCCTCGTCGAGGACGCCCGCGTCCTGCCCGCCGTGAAGGAGTACCTGGCCGCCCGCGAGAAGTAGGCACGGGCCACCGCGGGACCGCCTCCCGGTCCCGCGGGCCCGGAAGCCTCAGATCCCCAGCTGCTTCGTCTCGTGCAGCCGTGCGATCGCGTCCTTGTCGCCGTCCAGCGCGACATCGGCCACGTCCTGCCGCCCGTACACGAACAGCAGCAGCTCCGAGGGCTCGCCGGTCACCGTCACGACCGGCGTGCCCTTGCGGGCGACCACCGTCCTGCCGTCCGGCCGCCGCAGCACGAGACCGGTGGGGGCGCTGCGCCCGGCGAGCCGCGCCGTGCGCTCCAGCCGGGACCACAGGGCGTCCTGGAACACCGGATCGAGCACCCGCGGCGTCCAGCCGGGCCGGGCACGCCGCACGTCCTCCGTGTGGATGTAGAACTCCACCGTGTTCGCGGCCTCGTCGATCTGCTTCAGCGAGAACGGCGAGAAACGCGGCGGACCCGTACGGATGAGCTGGATCAGCTCCTCGTACGGCTTCGCGGCGAACTCCGTCATCACCCGCTCCAGACGGGACGCGAGCTGCTTGACCAGTATCCCGCCGGCGGCGTCCGCGCGGCGCTCGCGCACCACCACGTGCGCGGCGAGATCGCGGGTGCTCCAGCCGTCGCACAGGGTGGGTGCGTCCGGTCCCTCGGCCTCCAACAGATCGGCGAGGAGAAGTCGTTCACGCTTGGCATGGGTCGACATGCGGGCCAGCCTACGACCGTCCCCGCCACCACGCCCACCCGGCCGCCGCACCCGTGGTCCCGCCCCGCCCGCCCCTCTCAGCCCGTGGACGCCGCCCGGACCGCACCCGCCCGCGCGGCACAATGGTGGCCATGACCAGCACGCCCGCCCGTCGCCCGGCCACCGCCCCGCACGCGGACGCCACGCGCCACGGCTCCCCGCCCAGCAGCCTCGACCCCGCGATCGCGGCGCGCCTCAGGCGCGGCGCCGACGGACTCGTCCCCGCCGTCGCCCAGCAGTACGACACCGGTGAGGTGCTGATGCTGGGCTGGATGGACGACGAGGCGCTGCACCGCACGCTGACCACCGGCCGCTGCACCTACTGGTCGCGCAGCCGCCAGGAGTACTGGGTCAAGGGCGACACCTCCGGCCACGTCCAGCTCGTCAAGTCGGTGGCCCTCGACTGCGACGCCGACACCGTCCTCGTACGGGTGGACCAGGTGGGCGCCGCCTGCCACACAGGCGACCGCACCTGCTTCGACGCGGACGTCCTGTTCCAGGGCTCCGACGCCGACGCACCCCGCTCCGGTCAGTAGGGTCGGCCGCCATGGACCTCGAGACGTTCCGCAAGCTGGCCGCCGACCGCAGGGTCGTCCCGGTCGGCCGCAAACTCCTCGCGGACGGCGACACGCCGGTCGCGCTCTACCGCAAGCTCGCCGCCGAACGCCCCGGCACCTTCCTCCTGGAATCCGCCGAGAACGGCCGCACCTGGTCCCGTTACTCCTTCGTCGGCGTCCGCAGCCGGGCCACCCTCACCGAACGCGACGGCCAGGCCCACTGGCTCGGCACCCCGCCGGTCGGCGTCCCCACGAGCGGCGACCCGCTGGCCGCCCTGCGCGCCACCATCGAGGCCCTGCACACCCCCCACGGCGAGGACCTGCCCCCCTTCACCGGCGGCATGGTCGGCTACCTCGGCTACGACATCGTGCGCCGCCTGGAGAGGATCGGCCCCGGCGACCGCGACGACCTGCGGCTGCCCGAGCTGACCATGCTGCTCACCAGCGACCTCGCCGTCATGGACCACCGGGACGGCTCCGTCCAGCTGATCGCCAACGCCATCAACCACAACGACCTCGACACGGGCGTCGACGAGGCGTACGCCGAAGCCGTCGCCCGCCTCGACGCCATGGAGGCCGACCTCTCCCGCCCCGTCTCCCAGCCCCCGGCGGCCCTGCCGCCCTCGGAACTGCCCGAGTACACCGCGCTGTGGGGCGGCCCCGACTACCAGGACGCCGTCGAGGACATCAAGGAGCGCATCCGGGCCGGCGAAGCCTTCCAGGTCGTCCCGTCCCAGCGGTTCGAGACGCCGTGCACGGCGAGCGCCCTGGACGTCTACCGGGTGCTGCGGGCCACCAACCCGTCCCCGTACATGTACCTCTTCCGGTTCGACGGCTTCGACGTCGTCGGCTCGTCCCCCGAGGCCCTGGTCAGGGTCGAGGACGGGCAGGCCATGCTGCACCCGATCGCGGGCACCCGGCCGCGCGGCGCCACCCCCCAGGACGACCAGGCCCTCGCCGAGGAACTCCTCGCCGACCCCAAGGAACGCGCCGAGCACCTGATGCTCGTCGACCTCGGCCGCAACGACCTGGGCCGGGTCTGCGAACCCGGCTCCGTCGAGGTCGTCGACTTCATGTCCGTCGAGCGGTACTCGCACGTCATGCACATCGTGTCCACGGTGACCGGCCGGGTCACCGGCGGACGCACCGCCTTCGACGTGCTGACCGCCTGCTTCCCCGCCGGCACCCTCTCCGGGGCGCCCAAGCCGCGCGCCATGCAGATCATCGACGAGCTGGAGCCCTCGCGGCGCGGACTGTACGGCGGCTGTGTCGGCTACCTCGACTTCGCGGGCGACTCCGACACGGCCATCGCCATCCGCACCGCCCTGCTGCGGGACGGCACGGCCTACGTCCAGGCCGGTGCCGGCGTCGTCGCCGACTCGGACCCCGTCGCCGAGGACACCGAGTGCCGCAACAAGGCCGCCGCGGTCCTGCGCGCCGTCCACACCGCCAACCGGCTCGGAGATCTCGGGAACTAGGACGCGTCTCACTCCGCCCCGGGTGCCTGTTCGCCCGGGGTTCAGGCGATAGTGGAGTACGTGACTGCTGTTCCGCACCCCCGATCCCAGGCGCTCGGACCCGCCCGCTCGCGCGACGTGGGCCGCCGCAGCCTCGGCGTCGCCCTGCTGTCCGGCGCGCTCGGCGCGGCCGTGGCCCTGCTCGCCTCCCGCCAGGGCTGGTCCTCCGGCACCGTCGCGGTGCCCGGCGGCGACTTCCCGCTGAGCGCCACGGGCAGCGAGGTCACGGGCGTGCCCGCGGCCCTCGCCATAGTCGGACTCGCCGCGCTGGTGGCCGTCTTCGCCGTCCGCCGCGCCGGACGCCTGCTCGTCTCCGCGCTCCTCGCGGTCTCCGGCGCCGGCACGGCCGCCGCGGCCCTGCTCGGCGTCGGCGACACCGCCGCGCTCGACGAGAAGGCCGCCAAGACCTCCGGCAACACCTCCGCGACCGTCGAGGCGCTCAGCCACACCGCCTGGCCCTACGTGGCGGCGGCGGGCGGCGCGCTCATCCTGCTCGCCGGGCTGCTCGCACTGCGCTACGGCCGGCTGTGGCCCGCGATGTCCGGCCGCTACGAGCGGGACGGGCGCCCCCGTCCCCGCAAGGCCCCGGTCGTCGACCCCGACCGCCCCGAGGACCTGTGGAAGGCCCTGGACCGCGGCGAGGACCCGACGGGCCCCGATCCCGCCTGAGCGCGACCCCGCCGGCCCGGTCGGACACCACCGGCCCGAGCCGGCGCGCGAGGAACGACCCCCGTGCTCCTCACGGACGCGCGAGGAACGACCCCGCGCTCATCGCGGACGCGCGAGTACGGGACAATGACCCACGAGTGTCCGACTCACACACGTACACAGCAACGAGGAGCAAGTCATGGCGGGCAGCAGCCACGGTCACACCCCGGCCGCCTGGACCGGTGTCATCATCGCCTTCATCGGTTTCTGCGTGGCGGGTGCCTTCATGGTGTTGGCCAACCCGCTGGGCTTCTGGGCCGGCCTGATCGTCGTCGCCCTCGGAGGTGTCGTCGGCGCCGCCATGAAGGCGGCCGGCATGGGCCAGTCGAAGTCCGACCATCCGGTCCACGAGGCCGCCGGCTCCCAGAGCTGATCCTCCCCGTAACCCGCACGTCCGCGAGGCGGCCCCGGAGCGCGAGAGCCCCGGGACCGCCTCTCGCGCGTACGGGCGGGCGCGGGAGCCGGGGGAAGGGCAGAATGCGGGGCGTGGACGCAGAGCAGCAGACGATGCCGTGGGCGCCCGGCAGCCGGCCGGGGGCCATGGCGCGGCGCCTGGCCGCCCCCGGGGCGGTCCTCACCGCCGTCGCCTGCGCCTTCGCCTACGTCGGGGCCGTCGACCCGAACCAGCCGGGCCACTACCCCGCCTGCCCGCTGCTGCGCCTCACCGGCCTGTACTGCCCCGGCTGCGGAGGTCTGCGCAGCGCGCACGCCGTCGCGCACGGGGACCTGGTGGCCGCGCTCGGGGACAACGCCGTCGCCGTCGCCGGGTACGCGCTGTTCGCCGTGCTGTGGTCCGTCTGGGTGGTCCGGGCCGTGCGCGGGCGCCCGCTGCGGATCGATCCGCGGCCCGTGCACCTCTGGACGGGAGGCACCCTGCTGCTGCTCTTCACCCTTGTCCGGAACCTGCCTTTCGGCGGCCCGCTCCATCCCTGACCCATCCCGGATCCGTCCTCGATCCGTCCTTGACCGGGGGACGAATGTCCAGGTAGTGGAATCGGCGTCAACCGGATGTGAGGCCTACGCCTTCCTCCGGATACCATCGCAGTGACCATCGGAATCGCCTCATGCGGGCATTCCGGTCGGATTGCTCGACCTGCTTCAACTCTCAACCGTCTGGAAGGGGGCCGCTCGCGTGAGTGTGCTCGACGAGATCATCGACGGAGTCCGTGCCGACCTCGCGGAGCGGCAGGCGCGCGTCAGCCTCGACGAGCTCAAGGAGCGCGCGGCGAAGGCGCCCGCGGCCCGGGACGGGGCGGCCGCGCTGCGCGGCGAGGGCGTGAAGGTCATCTGCGAGGTCAAGCGCTCCAGCCCCTCCAAGGGCGCGCTGGCCGCGATCGCCGACCCGGCGGGGCTCGCCGCCGACTACGAGGCGGGCGGCGCCGCCGTCATCTCCGTCCTCACCGAGGAGCGCCGCTTCGGCGGTTCGCTGGCCGACCTGGAGTCGGTCCGCGCCCGCGTCGACATCCCGGTCCTGCGCAAGGACTTCATCGTCACGTCGTACCAGCTGTGGGAGGCCCGGGCGTACGGCGCCGACCTCGCGCTGCTGATCGTGGCCGCCCTCGACCAGGCCGCCCTGGAGTCCCTCATCGAGCGCGCCGAGTCCATCGGGCTCACCCCGCTCGTCGAGGTGCACGACGAGGACGAGGCCGAGCGCGCGGTGGACGCCGGCGCGAAGGTGATCGGGATCAACGCGCGCAACCTGAAGACGCTCAAGGTCGACCGTTCGACCTTCGAGAGGGTCGCCCCCGGGGTCCCGCACGGCCTGGTCAAGGTCGCGGAGTCCGGGGTCCGCGGCCCGCACGACCTCATCGCCTACGCGAACGCCGGGGCCGACGCGGTCCTGGTCGGCGAGTCCCTCGTCACCGGCCGCGACCCCAAGACGGCCGTCTCCGACCTGGTCGCCGCCGGCGAGCACCCCGCGCTGCGGCACGGCCGGAGCTGACCCGCCGTGCGCCCCGCCGCCCACGCCGTGACCCGTCCGGGCTCCCGCCCCGACGGGCCGCCGGTGTGCGCGGACGCGCGGCGCACGGATCCGTCCCCGGTGCCCGAGGGCGCGTACGACCCGGCTAGGGGCGGCCTCCCGACGGTCCGGCGGCAGGTCCGCCGGGCGCGGCTGCGACCGGCCGCCGTCGCCGAGCACGCGAGCAGCGGCCCGTACGCCCGTCTCGCCCGGGGCTGCCGTCCGCGCGGCTGCCGGGCGCCCGCGCGGCGCGTCCACGGCCGCCGCGTCCGTTACGTCATCGGCGACGAGCCCGGCCAGGTCAACGGCATGCGATGGCCCGAGCGCGTACGCGCCACCGGACCCTCCCTCGGCTGACCGGCTGACCGGCTGACCGGCTGACCGGCTGACCGGCTGACCGGCTTGACCGGCTGACCGGTCCGCCTTGGGCGGGCCCCGGCGGCGTGCGCGTCCGCGTACCGAGACCGTTGTCCGACTTCGACCGGGGCCGACGCCCCTGCGAGGTAACCGCATGCCCAGTCAGTTCTTCCTTCCCGACCCCGAGGGCCGGGTCCCCAGCGCCGAGGGGTACTTCGGCGCGTTCGGCGGCAAGTTCATCCCGGAGGCGCTGGTCGCCGCCGTGGACGAGGTCGCCGTCGAGTACGACAAGGCGAAGGCCGACCCCGGGTTCGCCCGGGAGCTGGACGACCTGCTCGTCCACTACACCGGCCGGCCCAGTTCCCTCACCGAGGTGCCGCGCTTCGCCGAGCACGCGGGCGGCGCCCGGGTGTTCCTCAAGCGCGAGGACCTCAACCACACCGGCTCGCACAAGATCAACAATGTGCTCGGCCAGGCCCTGCTCACCAAGCGCATGGGCAAGACCCGCGTGATCGCCGAGACCGGCGCCGGCCAGCACGGCGTCGCCACCGCCACCGCCTGCGCGCTGTTCGGCCTCGACTGCACCATCTACATGGGCGAGATCGACACCCGGCGCCAGGCGCTGAACGTGGCCCGGATGCGTATGCTCGGCGCCGAGGTCATCGCCGTGAAGTCCGGCAGCCGCACCCTGAAGGACGCCATCAACGAGGCGTTCCGCGACTGGGTCGCCAACGTCGACCGCACGCACTACCTGTTCGGCACCGTCGCGGGACCGCACCCCTTCCCGGCGATGGTCCGCGACTTCCACCGCGTCATCGGCGTCGAGGCCCGCCGCCAGCTCCTGGAGCAGGCCGGACGCCTGCCCGACGCCGCGATCGCCTGCGTCGGCGGCGGGTCCAACGCCATCGGCCTCTTCCACGCCTTCATCCCCGACGCGGACGTCCGCCTGATCGGCTGCGAGCCCGCCGGGCACGGTGTCGAGACCGGTGAGCACGCGGCCACGCTGACCGCGGGCGAGCCCGGCATCCTGCACGGCTCGCGCTCGTACGTGCTCCAGGACGACGAGGGGCAGATCACCGAGCCCTACTCCATCTCCGCCGGACTCGACTACCCCGGCATCGGCCCCGAGCACGCCTACCTCAAGGACAGCGGCCGCGGCGAGTACCGGGCCGTCACCGACGACGCGGCCATGCAGGCCCTGCGCCTGCTGTCCCGCGCCGAGGGCATCATCCCGGCCATCGAGAGCGCGCACGCGCTGGCCGGGGCCCTGGAGGTGGGCAGGGAGCTGGGCAAGGACGGGCTGATCGTCGTCAACCTGTCCGGGCGCGGCGACAAGGACATGGACACGGCCGCCCGCTACTTCGGCCTGTACGACACCGACGGCTCCGTCGAGGCCGACACCGACACCGACACCGCCGAGATCGAGGGGGACGCCAAGTGAGCGGCAACATCCGGCTGTTGAGCGACACCCTCGCCGGGGCCCGTCAGGAGGGGCGGTCCGCGCTCATCGCGTACCTCCCCGCCGGCTTCCCGACCGTGGACGGCGGCATCGCCGCGATCAAGGCCGTCTTCGACGGCGGCGCGGACGTCGTGGAGGTCGGGCTGCCGCACAGCGACCCCGTCCTCGACGGCCCCGTCATCCAGACCGCCGACGACATCGCCCTGCGCGGCGGCGTCCGGATCGCCGACGTCATGCGCACGGTCCGGGAGGCGCACGAGGCGACCGGCAAGCCGGTGCTCGTGATGACGTACTGGAACCCGATCGACCGCTACGGCGTCGAGCGGTTCACCGCGGAGCTGGCGGACGCGGGCGGCGCGGGCTGCATCCTGCCCGACCTCCCGGTCCAGGAGTCGGCGCTGTGGCGCGAGCACGCCGCCAAGCACGGCCTCGCGACCGTGTTCGTCGTCGCGCCGAGCAGCAAGGACGCCCGGCTCGCCGAGATCACCGAGGCGGGCTCCGGCTTCGTCTACGCGGCCTCACTGATGGGCGTCACCGGCACCCGTGCGTCGGTGGGGGAGCAGGCGCAGGACCTGGTCCGGCGGACGAAGGCGACGACCGAGCTGCCCGTCTGCGTCGGCCTCGGCGTCTCGGACGCCGCCCAGGCCGCCGAGGTCGCGGGCTTCGCCGACGGCGTGATCGTCGGGTCCGCCTTCGTCAAGCGGATGCTGGACGCCCCGGACGAGGCCGCGGGTCTGGAGGCGGTCCGCGCCCTCGCGGGCGACCTCGCGAAGGGCGTGCGCCGCACGGCCTGACGGACCGGCCGGCCGGACACCCGACGGGAGCGGGTACGCGCGCGGAGCAACCGCGGGCGTACCCGCTCACTCGTACGAGTGGACCTGGGGCCCGGGAGACGCGCTGGGCCTGTCCGGTTCGTTCTGCCGGATGTGAGCGAGAAGAACCGTGAGGGAAAGCGCACCGCCCGCGAGCGGCTGGCGGTCGAGCGAGAGAAGCACAGAGCCGCGGAGAAGCGCCGCCGGGCGCTGATCGTGGGCGCGTCCGTGGTCTGCGTCCTGGGGCTGGCCGCGGTGATCGGCGTCCTCGCCGCGAACTCGGGCGGCGACAAGGAGGCCGCCAAGAGCGACACGTCGGGCCCGGTGGTGTCCCCCTCGGGGGCGCAGGGCAAGGACGGCCTCGCCATCCCCGTCGGCAAGGACGACGCGAAGTCGGCCCTCACGGTGTGGGAGGACTTCCGCTGCCCGGCCTGCCAGTCCTTCGAGACCCGGTACAGCCCGACGATCCACCAGCTGACGAAGTCCGGACAGCTCAGGGTCGAGTACCACCTGGCGACCCTCATCGACGGGAACATGGGCGGCAGCGGCTCCCGCCACGCGGCCAACGCGGCGGCCTGCGCCCAGGACGCCGGGAAGTTCGCCGCGTACCACGACGTCCTCTACAAGAACCAGCCCCACGAGACCGACGACGCCTTCTCCGACGACGGCAGGCTGATCGAGCTGGCCGGCCGGGTGAAGGGACTGGACACACCCGCCTTCCGCTCCTGCGTCAAGGACGGCAGGCACAACAGCTGGACCGTCAAGTCGAACGAGGCCTTCCAGAAGGGCGGCTTCTCCGGCACCCCGACCGTGCTGTTCGGCGGCAAGAACATCTACGCGGACCAGTCGATGACCCCCGCGAAGCTGAAGAAGATGGTCCAGCAGGCGAACGAGGACTGAGCCGCTGCCGGACACCCGCCCCCGGGGCCCCGAGCGGCCCCGGGGGCGGCGCACGTTATGGACCCGTTGCCGGGCTGGTTGCCGTGGGACGCGTGCGGCGCGGTAGCGTCATGTCTGCCATGGAACTTGCCTACATTCCCAGCCCGTCACGCGGAGTGCTGCACCTCGGCCCCATTCCGCTGCGCGGCTACGCGTTCTGCATCATCATCGGCGTCTTCGTAGCCGTCTGGCTCGGCAACAAGCGGTGGGTCGCCCGCGGCGGCCGCGCCGGCACGGTGGCGGACATCGCCATCTGGGCCGTGCCGTTCGGTCTCGTCGGCGGCCGGCTCTACCACGTGATCACGGACTACGAGCTGTACTTCAGCGCGGGCCGTGACTGGGTGGACGCCTTCAAGATCTGGGAGGGCGGGCTCGGCATCTGGGGCGCGATCGCGCTGGGCGCGGTGGGTGCCTGGATCGGCTGCCGCCGCCGTGGCATCCCGCTGCCCGCGTACGCCGACGCCGTCGCGCCCGGCATCGCCCTCGCCCAGGCCTGCGGCCGCTGGGGCAACTGGTTCAACCAGGAGCTCTACGGCAAGGAGACCGACCTCCCCTGGGCGCTGCACATCACGTCCGCGACCGACGGCCGGGTCCCGGGGTACTACCACCCGACGTTCCTGTACGAGTCCCTGTGGTGCGTCGGCGTCGCCCTGCTCGTCATCTGGGCCGACCGGCGCTTCAAGCTGGGACGCGGACGGGCCTTCGCCCTGTACGTCGCGGCGTACTGCGTGGGCCGCGCCTGGATCGAGTACATGCGCGTCGACGACGCCCACCACTTCCTGGGCATCCGGCTGAACGACTGGACGGCCCTCGGGGTCTTCGTCCTCGCCGTGGTCTACATGGTGGTCTCCTCCAGGCTGCGTCCGGGCCGCGAGGAGATCGTCGAGCCCGGCGCCCAGGACGACGCGGCCGGCGAGGACGCCCCGTCCGACGGTGACACTGACGCCGTCGACCTCGGCAAGGGCAAGCCCGCGTCCGGGAAGGACGAAGCCGGCAAGACGGAAAAGGCGGAGAAGGCCGACAAGGCCGACAAGACCGGCACGGCTGAAAAGAGCGGTAGGAGCGGCAAGACCGCCGAGGCCGACGAACCGGCGGTCGCCGCAGCCGAGGCCGACGAAGCCGCTGAGGCCGACGAGGTGAAGACGGCGGAGAAGGCCGGAAAGGCCGAGTCGGCCAAGAAGGGCTGACGGACCGCGCCGGGAGGCCGCCGCGAGCCGCCCGCCCGCACACACGCCCGACGGGGCGCCGGACCATCTGGATCCGGCGCCCCGTCGGCGTATCCGCCCGCCTCCGCCCGTGGCGTCCCGTCCGTCCCGTCGCGTGCGGGGCCGTGGCGTGCGGGGGCCGCGCCGCTCAGCTCAGCCGGTCGGCCAGCGCGAGCGTCCGGCGGGCGTCGTTGACCACCGCCGCGTCGACGAACCGGCCGTCGGGCAGGGCCAGGGCGCCGTGCTCGGTGGCGGCGGCCTTGACGACCTCCTGCGCGGCGACGATCTCCTCGGGGGAGGGCAGGTAGGCCCGCTCGATGACGGGCAGCTGCCGGGGGTGGATGGCCGCCCGGCCGAGGAAGCCCAGGGCGCGTCCCCGGGCGCACGACGCCGCCAGCCCGTCGAGGTCCCGGATGTCCGGGTGCACGGACTGGGTCGGCGGGGCGAGCCCGGCGGCGCGCGCGGCGACGACGACCCGCCCGCGCGCCCAGTCCAGGCCGGCGTCGTCGCGCACCCCGAGGTCCGCCCGCAGGTCCGACTCGCCCAGCGAGACGCCGTGCAGCGCCGGGTGCGCGGAGGCGACGGCGAACGCCCGCTCCACGCCGAGCGCGGACTCCAGCAGGGCGTACAGATTGAGCGCGCCGCCCTCGGCCGGTGCCGTCCGCTCGGCGACGTGCACGACGTCGCCCGGGGACGTCACCTTCGGCAGACGCAGCCCGGACACGCCGGGGAGGGAGGACATGGCCTGGAGGTCCGCCTCGGCCAGCGGACCGGTCAGGGCGTTGACGCGGACGTGGACCGGGACCGGTGGGGGCTCGGACAGCAGTTCCGCGGTGGCCGAGCGGGCGTACTCCTTGCGCTCGGGGGCGACCGCGTCCTCCAGGTCGATCAGGACGACGTCCGCTCCCGAGCCGAGGGCCTTGGTCACCACCGAGGGCCGGTCACCGGGAACGTACAGCCAGGTGAGCGGGTATGGGGCGGCGGTCCTGGTACGGGTGGGGGTCACAGGGCTCCCTCCGATCTCAGGGTGTGGATCTCGGCGCCGGACAGGCCCAGTTCGCCGAGTACGGCGTCGGTGTCGGCGCCGTGCGGGCGGCCGGCCCAGCGGATCGCGCCGGGGGTGGCGGAGAGCCGGAAGAGGACATTCTGCATCCGCAGGGGGCCGAGTTCGGGGTCGTCGACGGTGGTGACCGAGTCCAGGGCCGCGTACTGCGGGTCGGTCATGACGTCCCGGACGTCCGAGACCGGGGCGACGGCCGCCTCCGCCTTGTCGAAGGCCTCCAGGACCTCGGTGCGGGTGTGCCGGGCGATCCAGGTGCCGACCGCCTCGTCGAGGACGTCGGCGTGGCCGGCCCGCCCGGCACCCGTGGCGAACCACGGCTCCCCGGCCAGCTCGGGGCGGCCGACCAGATCCATCAGCCGCTCCGCGACCGACTGCGCCGAGGTCGACACGGCGACCCAGGAGCCGTCGGAGGTGCGGTAGGTGTTGCGGGGCGCGTTGTTCGCCGAGCGGTTGCCGGTGCGGGGCTGGACGTGGCCCAGCTGGTCGTACCAGAGCGGCTGCGGGCCGAGGACGGTCAGGATGGGCTCGATGAGGGCCATGTCGATCACCTGGCCCTCGCCGGTGCGGTCGCGGGCCGTGAGCGCCGCGAGGACCGCGTACGCCGTGGCGAGGCCCGCGATCGAGTCGGCCAGGCCGAACGGGGGCAGGACCGGGGGAGCGTCCGGCTCGCCGGTGATGGCGGCGAAGCCGCTCATGGCCTCGGCGAGCGTGCCGAAGCCCGGCCGGTGCGCGTACGGGCCGAACTGGCCGAAGCCGGTGACGCGGGCGAGGACGAGCCGGGGGTTCGCCGTCGACAGCTCCTCCCAGCCCAGGTCCCACTTCTCCAGCGTGCCGGGGCGGAAGTTCTCCACGATCACGTCGGCCGTCCGGGCGAGGCGCAGCAGGGTGGCCTGGCCGCCCCGCTTCGACAGGTCGAGCGTCATGACGCGCTTGTTGCGGCCCAGCAGCTTCCACCAGAGGCCGATGCCGTCCTTCGAGGGGCCGTGGCCGCGGGACGGGTCCGGCTTGGCCGGGTGCTCGACCTTGATCACCTCGGCGCCGAAGTCCCCGAGCATGGTCGCGGCGAGCGGCCCGGCGAACAGCGTGGCGAGGTCGAGCACCCGCATACCGGTGAGCGGCCCGTGCGCCAGGGAGGGTGTGCTGCCGGGCACGGTGTTGGGGGTCATGGGCGGCGGATCTCCCGGTGCGTGAGGTGGGCGAGGGCGTCGAAGCCGACGCCGTCGAAGTCGGCGACGGAGGAGGCGAGCCGGTTCTTCAGCGGCGCCGTCCACTGCTCGGGCAGGGCGGCGGGGTGCCCGGCGAGCAGGCCCGCGACGCTGCCCGCGGTCGCGCCGTTCGAGTCGGTGTCGAGGCCGCCGGACACGACCCGGCAGACCGACCCCGCGAAGTCGCCGTCCGCGTGGGTGAGGGCGGCGGCGATCAGCGCCGTGTTGGGGACGGCGTGCACCCAGTGGTAGGCGCGGTGGGTGGCGTGCAGGGTGTCGGCGACCGTGTCGAAGTCCGGTGTCGTACGGGCCAGCCGGACCGCGTGCCGGACCGCCCGGGCCAGCCGGGAGCCGGGCGGGACGACACCGAGCCCGGTGCGCAGGCAGGCGTGCACGTCGGCCGTGCCGGTGGCCGCCTCGGCGATCACGGCCGCCGTGAACATGGCCGCGTAGACGCCGTTCGCGGTGTGGGTGAGGACCGCGTCCCGGTGGGCCTGTTCGGCGGCCGCTCCCGGGTCCCCGGGACGGGTCCAGCCGTGCACGTCCGCGCGGATCAGGGCGCCGATCCACTCACGGAACGGGTTGCGGCGGCGGGCGGTGAGGGGCGGCTCGATCCCGTCGAGGAGGTTGCGGTAGGCGACGCGTTCCGCGGTGAAGGTGCGGCCCGCGGGCAGCTCGTCCAGCCAGAGCCGGGCCACGTCCGCGGTGGTGAAGTCCGGGCCGTGGCGGCGCAGCAGCAGCAGGTTCAGCAGGGGGTAGTTCAAGTCGTCGTCCTCCGGCATCCCGTCGATGTTCTCGGCGAGGGAGGTGGACGCGGAGCGTGTGTTCCAGGGGTGGGCGCGGGCCAGGGCGTCGGGGACGCCGCGGGCCGTGAACCAGGTGCGCAGCGGCCAGTTGCCGGTGGCGCGGGCGAGCGCGCGGATGCCGTCGAGGGGGAGCTTCTCGACCGGTTTGCCGAGCAGGCAGCCGGCCGCCCGGCCCAGCCAGGCGGCCTCCAGGGCGGACACGGTGGGCGCCGCGGGGCGCGGGGCGGGCCAGTCGGGGCACAGGGCCTTGATGCGTCCGAGGCCGGTGGGCTCGCGGTCCGCCAACGTGCCGGGCAGGTCGGCGAGTTCGTCGAGGAGGTCCTCGGCGAGGACCCGCAGGTACCGGGACGCCGCCGAGGCCGACGCCCCCGCGCGCGGCGGGGCCTCGGGGCCGCCGGCCGCCCGCCAGCGGGCCGCGACGGCCGACGGCTCGCGTCCGTCCTGCGCGGCCTGGCGCAGTTCGTGGCCGAGGAGGTCCTCCGGCTGGACCCAGGTCAGTCGCAGCATCACGTCCCCGCCAGTTCCCCGAACGCGGCCTCGTGGGCGCGGCGGCGGCGCACGTCCCGTTCGAAGACCTCGCGCGCCACCTCGGCGAGGGCCGCCGCCGGGGCGTGCAGGTCGAGGCGGCTGGACTCGGCGACGGTCTTCGCCCAGTCGTGCGGGACCTCCGAGCCCAGGGCACCGGCGATCGCTCCGGCCATGGTGGCGATCGAGTCGCAGTCCCGGCCGTAGTTGACCGAGCCGAGGACCGCGTGCCGGTAGTCGCCGCGGGCCACCAGCAGCATGCCCAGCGCGATCGGCAGCTCCTCGATCGAGTGCAGCCGGGAGGGCCGGCGGGCGCCGAGGGAGGGGGAGCGGTAGTCGGGGCCCACGGTGTCGTACGGGGCGACGGCCCCGCGCAGCGGCCGCAGCGCCGACTCGAAGTCCGAGTAGCGGGAGGCGACGTCGCAGACGGCCTCGATCGCGGCCCGGGTGCCGTCCTTGGCGAGCGCCAGACAGGCGCCGACGACCGAGTCCGGGCCGGCGCCGGGTGCGCAGGCCGCGGCGACGGCCGCCGCGAAGACGCCGGCGGCCTCCCTCCCGTACGACGACTGGTGGGCGCCCGCGACGTCCAGCGCCTCGGCGTACGCGCGCGCCGGGTCGGCGGCGTTGACCAGGCCGACCGGGGCCATGTACATCGCGGCACCGCAGTTGACGATGTTGCCCGTGCCGGCCTCACGGGGGTCCACGTGGCCGTAGTGAAGCCGCGCCACCAGCCACTTCTCGGCGAGGAAGATCCGCTGCAGGGGGAGTGCCTCGGCCTCCAGCTCGGGGATCCAGCGCGGGGTGGTCATCAGGTCGGGGACCAGGTGCTCGGCGACGGCGTACGCGTCGAGGTGGTCGCGGACGGCCGCGTACACCCGTACCAGCGCGTGCGTCATCAAGGTGTCGTCGGTGACGTGCCCGTCGCCTTTGTGGTACGGGGCGATGGGGCGGGCGGTGCGCCAGGCGTCGCCGTTCCAGGGGCCGACGACGCCGTGCACCCGGCCGCCGTGCCGTTCCGCGATCTGCTCGGAGGCGTACCCCTCGACGGGGCCGCCCAGCGCGTCGCCGACGGCGGCTCCGACGAGGGCGCCGGTGATCCGTTCGTCGAGACCCGCCGTTCCTGTTGCTTTGGGCGTCATGCCCGAATCATCCCGCTGTGGCGGCCAGTTCCGTGGCTTCCAGGAGGTCGGCGAGTTGAACCAGGTCCGTGCCGGTGAGGCGGGGCAGGGCGCAGCCGGAGAGGGTGCGGCAGGACTCCCGCCAGGCGGCGGGGATCGCGGCGCCGCCGCCGAGTGCGCCGGTCAGCGCGCCCACGAGGGCGGGAGCGGAGTCGGCGACGCGGGAGAGACAGGCCGCGGCGGGCACGGCCTCCGCGATCCGGCCGCGGGCCGCGGTGGCGAGGGCGAGGGCGACCGGGACGGTCTCGGCGGCGGCGATGCCGTAGCTGTAGACGTGGTCGACGATCTGGTGCTCCAGGAGGGGTACGAGACCGAAGACGCCGTCGGCCTCGCGGGCGAGGGCGATCGCGTGCCGTGCGTTGCGGCCGATCTCCGTCGCCTCGGGGAGTTCGGCCAGCGCGGCGGTCACGCAGGCGTCGACGTCCGCGCCGGCCAGGGCCAGCGCGAGCGCCGCCGCCATGGCGCGGGCGCCGTGCACGCCGTCCCCGTCCTGGGTGTAGCGGGCGTCGAACTCGGCGAGTCCGGCGGCGGACCGCGGCTCGCCCGGGTGGACCACGGCCAGCACGCAGGCCCGGACGCAGGCCGCGTCGTCGAAGTAGTGCGGATTGTCATGGCCGGTGGCCGGCGGGCGCAGCCCCGCGGCGAGGTTGCCGAGACCCGCCCTCACGGAGATCCGGGCGCGCAGCGGCAGCACGGCCGACTCGACCTCCGGGGCGCGTTCCGCGGCGGCGGCGACCTCGCCGGCGACGGCGCTCCACGACAGGTCGATGCTCGCCCGGATCCGCCGCTCCCGGCTCAGGTCGCCGAGCACGCTGCCGTCCCCGGCGCGCAGCACGGCCTGCGCGGTGAACACGGCCCACTCGGCGTCGTCGGAGGGGCCGAGCCTGAGCGGTTCCGGCGGCTGGTTCAGCGCGATCGGCACGGGCAGGGTCGTGGTCGCGTTCTGCTCGGCGAACGTGTCGAGTTCCCGGGTGAGGCGCCGCGTCCACTCGGGCATCCGCGCGGCCCGGTGACGCGCGGCCGGCCACCCGGAGGCGTCCCCGGCGGCCAGCCCCAGCAGCAGCCCCTCGACCCGCCGGACCGCGCCCGCCCCGGCCCCGGCGGCCGGGGCGACGACGGCGTCCGGGAAACCGGGCGGCAGCAGGACCACGGTGCCGGCCGGGGACGCGCCGCCCGGACGGGCCGAGCCGTCCCCGAAGGTGCCGGTCGGGCCCCCGCCGCCCCCGTCGGCGTTCGGGGGTCCGTCCGGCCGGCCGGCGCTCATGAGAGCACCCCGTCCGCCGCGCCCGCCCCGGCGTTCGCGTGCGTGCCCGGTGCCGCCTCGTCCGGGGCGGGGCGGGGCGTCTGCGGGGGCCATCTCTCGTCGTCGGCCGGGGTCAGCAGGTCAGCGACGTCCAGGACGTGGTGGCCCGCCATCGAGGGGAGGCAGGTGCCCCGGGCCGGGCCGATGGCGGCCGCCCAGGCGGCGGGGACGGCGGCGGCGCCCCGGCTCGCGCCCGCCAGCGCGCCGGCCACCGCCGCCGTGGTGTCCGCGTCGCGGCCCATGTTGACCGCCGCCAGCACCGACTCGGTGAAGTCGCCGTCCGCGGCGGCGTACGCGCCGAAGGCGAGGGCGACCGCCTCCGGGGCGAGATCCGTCCAGGGGTAGCCGCCGATCACCACCGCGGAGCGGACCGCCCGCTCGCCGCCCTGCGCCGCGGCGACCGCGCGCCGCAGCGACCGCGCCGTCCACGAGTCGTCGGGGACGACCGCCAGCGCCGAGGCGACGACCACGACGGCCGGCGCCCCCACCATCGCCGCCGCGACCCCCGCCGCGACGGCCTGGCCGCCGTAGATGCCCTCGCCCTCGTGACTGACCGAGCCGTCGATCGCCACCAGGCGTGCCGCCTCGGCCGGGCGCCCCGCCGCGAACACCCCGAAGGGCGCCGCCCGCATCGCCAGCCCGTCGCTCCACGCGTGCCGGTGCTGCGCCGAGATCGGCGCGGCCAGCCCCCGGCGCAGGTTCTCCAGCGTGCCCCGCTCGCTGAACCCCGCGCCCCGGAACGGCCCCTCGTCCCGGTCCGCGATCCACTGGTGCCAGGCCGTCTCCACCTGCGCCACCGTGAGCGCCGAACCGTGGCGGGCGAGCAGCAGGCCGGAGAAGATCGCGTACTCCGTGTCGTCCGTACCGGCCGGGTTGTCGACGACGTACCCGGTGATCCGCCCCCAGCGGGCGCGGATCTCGGACGGTTTCATGTTCTCGGCGGGTGCGCCCAGCGCGTCACCGACGGCGAGACCGAGCAGCGCGCCGCGGGCCCGATCGCGCAGACCGACGGCCTCTTGGGGCGCCGGGACCGAGGGAATGCAGGCGGTGGAAGCCATACGTGCCTCTCCTCTCGGGGTTCCGGCCGGCACGCGGAGGGTGGTGGGCGGCGCTCGGAACCCTCCCCGCATGTGTCCCACCGGAGCGGCCCGCCCGAGCCTCGCGGGCACCGGCGTCACCCGGTCGACATCTGTGCACAAGGCTCCACGGATGAGCGAAGCGGCGTGAAAGCGCAGGTAAGTACGGCCTTCCTTGCTGGCGGGAAGGAAATTCGAGGCGTACGTTCAGTGTTGTCCAAAAGTGGAAACAGTCCAACGAAGCAGGTGGGGGACCCCGATATGGCCATCATCGACACCGAGGCGACGCTGCACGAGGCGCACCGCGACAACCACACCCACCGGGATGTGAACGGCGGCTGGCTGCGCCCCGCCGTCTTCGGCGCCATGGACGGCCTCGTCTCCAACCTCGCCCTCATGACCGGCGTCGCCGGCGGTGATGTCTCCCACCGCACGATCGTCATCACCGGTCTCGCGGGCCTCGCCGCCGGTGCCTTCTCCATGGCCGCGGGCGAGTACACCTCCGTCGCCTCTCAGCGCGAACTCGTCCAGGCCGAACTGGACGTCGAGCGACGCGAGTTGCGCAAGCACCCCAAGGACGAGGAGCGCGAGCTCGCCGAGCTGTACGCGTCCCGTGGCGTCGAGCCCGCGCTCGCCCGCGAGGTGGCCAGGCAGCTCTCCCGCGACCCCGAACAGGCCCTGGAGATCCACGCCCGCGAGGAGCTCGGCATAGACCCCGGCGACCTGCCCTCCCCGGCCGTCGCCGCCGTGTCCAGCTTCGGCTCCTTCGCCCTGGGCGCCCTGCTGCCCGTACTGCCGTTCCTGCTGGGCGCCACCGCCCTGTGGCCCGCGCTGCTGCTCGCCCTGCTCGGACTCTTCGCCTGCGGCGCCGTCGTCGCCCGGGTGACCGCGCGGTCCTGGTGGTACAGCGGGCTGAGGCAGCTCGTGCTGGGCGGCGCCGCGGCCGGTGTGACGTACGTCCTGGGCAACCTGTTCGGTACGGCCGTAGGATGACACCGCCGGAACGATCATTTATGCAGGACCCCGCATAAATAGTTGTTACTCGGCGGTTTCGATCGTATGACCACGGGGCATGAGCCGTAAGCGCCGCGGGCAATGACGCCCACGCCGCACCACGAGACACCCCTGTGACACCCTGAGACACCTCGCGAGGCGGGCGACGCTGCCCGCCGCGCCCCGGTCCCACGGGCACTGATCTGCCCGGCCGGACCGCCCCCCGCCGCCACCCCGCGGTGCCCCCCGCCGCACCCCGCCACGCACCCCCCGCGACACTCGCTGCCACCCTCGCGAGTGTCCACATGCTGGAACGAGTCATTCAGTTCACGAGATGCGCTCCATCATGTAACCTGCACCAAATTTCAGCACCCCACAGCAGAGGGCCAACGTCGTCCCTCGGCAACAGCACATTGCCACGACGACGACGGGAGAGCCGATGCGTACGCCGCGCCAGCCGTCCCAGCACTCCGCGAATGGCCAGAACTGGTCCTTCATGGATGCTCGCCCTGCCGCGCAGGGTATGTACGACCCCCGCAACGAGCACGACGCCTGCGGCGTCGGCTTCGTGGCCACCCTCACCGGCGAGGCGAGCCATGCGCTGGTCGAGCAGGCGCTCACGGTTCTGCGCAACCTCGAGCACCGCGGCGCCACCGGCTCCGAGCCCGACTCCGGCGACGGCGCGGGCATCCTGTCCCAGGTCCCCGACGCCTTCTTCCGCGAGGTCGCGGACTTCGCCCTGCCCGAGGCGGGCGCGTACGCCGTGGGCATCGCCTTCCTGCCCGAGGACGGCACCGACGCCGCCGTCTCACAGATCGAGACGATCGCCGCCCAGGAGGACCTCACCGTCCTCGGCTGGCGCGAGGTCCCGGTCGCCCCCGGACTGCTCGGCGCCACCGCCCGCTCGACCATGCCCGCCTTCCGGCAGATCTTCGTGAGCGCCGGCGACGCCCGGGGCATCGAACTCGACCGCAAGGCGTTCGTGCTGCGCAAGCGCGCCGAGCGCGAGGCCGGCGTGTACTTCCCGTCGCTCTCCGCCCGGACCGTCGTCTACAAGGGCATGCTGACCACCGGCCAGCTGGAGCCCTTCTTCCCGGACCTGTCCGACCGCCGCTTCGCCTCCGCGATCGCGCTCGTGCACTCCCGGTTCTCCACCAACACCTTCCCGAGCTGGCCGCTCGCCCACCCGTACCGCTTCGTCGCCCACAACGGCGAGATCAACACGGTCAAGGGCAACCGCAACTGGATGAAGGCCCGCGAGTCCCAGCTCGTCTCCGACGTCTTCGGCGGCCGCGACCTCGACCGGATCTTCCCCGTCTGCACGCCCGACGCCTCCGACTCCGCGTCCTTCGACGAGGTCCTGGAACTGCTCCACCTCGGCGGCCGCAGCCTCCCGCACAGCGTGCTCATGATGATCCCGGAGGCGTGGGAGAACCACGACTCCATGGAGCCGGCCCGCCGCGCCTTCTACCAGTACCACGCCACGATGATGGAGCCCTGGGACGGCCCCGCCTGCGTCACCTTCACCGACGGCACCCAGGTCGGTGCGGTCCTCGACCGCAACGGCCTGCGCCCCGGCCGCTACTGGGTCACCGACGACGGCCTCGTCGTCCTCGGCTCCGAGGTCGGCGTCCTCGACATCGACCCCTCCAAGGTCGTCCGCAAGGGCCGCCTGCAGCCCGGCCGCATGTTCCTCGTGGACACCGCCGAGCACCGCATCATCGAGGACGACGAGATCAAGGCCTCCCTCGCCGCCGAGAAGCCGTACGCGGAGTGGCTGGAAGCCGGCGAGATCGAGCTGTCCGACCTCCCCGAGCGCGAGCACATCGTGCACACCCACGCCTCGGTCACCCGCCGCCAGCAGACCTTCGGCTACACCGAGGAAGAGCTGCGCGTCATCGTCGCGCCGATGGCCAAGGCCGGCGCCGAGCCGATCGGCTCGATGGGCACCGACACCCCCATCGCCGCGCTGTCGCAGCGCCCGCGGCTGCTGTTCGACTACTTCACCCAGCTGTTCGCGCAGGTCACCAACCCGCCGCTGGACGCCATCCGCGAGGAGCTCGTCACCTCGCTGCGCTCCTCGCTGGGCCCCCAGGGCAACCTGCTGGAGCCGACCGCCGCGTCCTGCCGCAGCGTCACCCTGCCCTTCCCGGTCATCGACAACGACGAGCTCGCCAAGCTCATCCACATCAACGCCGACGGCGACATGCCCGGGATGAAGGCCGCGACCCTCTCCGGCCTGTACCGGGTCAGCGGCGGCGGCGACACCCTCGCGGCCCGGATCGAGGAGATCTGCTCCGAGGCCGACGCGGCCATCGACAACGGCGCCCGCCTGATCGTCCTGTCCGACCGGCACTCCGACGCCGAGCACGCGCCGATCCCCTCGCTGCTGCTCACCTCCGCCGTCCACCACCACCTCATCCGCACCAAGCAGCGCACCCAGGTGGGCCTGCTGGTCGAGGCCGGCGACGTCCGCGAGGTCCACCACGTGGCCCTCCTCATCGGCTTCGGCGCCGCCGCCGTCAACCCGTACCTGGCGATGGAGTCCGTCGAGGACCTCGTCCGCGCCGGCACGTTCCTCAGCGGCATCGAGGCCGAACAGGCCATCCGCAACCTGATCCACGCCCTCGGCAAGGGCGTCCTCAAGGTCATGTCCAAGATGGGCATCTCCACCGTCGCCTCCTACCGCGGCGCCCAGGTCTTCGAGGCCGTCGGCCTCGAGGCGGCCTTCGTCGAGAAGTACTTCAACGGCACCGCCAGCAAGATCGGCGGCGCCGGCCTCGACGTCATCGCCAAGGAGGTCGCCGCCCGGCACGCCAAGGCCTACCCCGCCTCCGGCATCGCCCCCGCGCACCGCGCCCTGGACATCGGCGGCGAGTACCAGTGGCGCCGCGAGGGCGAACCGCACCTGTTCGACCCGGAGACGGTCTTCCGCCTCCAGCACTCGACGCGCACCCGCAGCTACGACATCTTCAAGAAGTACACGGACCGCGTGAACGAGCAGTCCGAGCGCCTGATGACGCTGCGCGGCCTGTTCGGCTTCAAGAGCGGACGGCAGCCGATCCCCGTCGACGAGGTCGAGCCCGTCTCCGAGATCGTCAAGCGCTTCTCCACCGGCGCCATGTCGTACGGCTCCATCTCCCAGGAGGCGCACGAGACCCTCGCCATCGCCATGAACCAGCTGGGCGGCAAGTCCAACACCGGTGAGGGCGGCGAGGACCCGGAGCGCCTGTACGACCCGGCCCGCCGGTCGTCCATCAAGCAGGTCGCCTCCGGCCGCTTCGGCGTGACCTCGGAGTACCTGGTCAACGCCGACGACATCCAGATCAAGATGGCGCAGGGCGCCAAGCCCGGCGAGGGCGGCCAGCTGCCCGGCCACAAGGTCTACCCGTGGGTGGCGAAGACCCGGCACTCGACGCCGGGCGTGGGGCTCATCTCCCCGCCGCCGCACCATGACATCTACTCCATCGAGGACCTCGCCCAGCTCATCCACGACCTGAAGAACGCCAACCCCCAGGCGCGCATCCACGTCAAGCTGGTCTCCGAGGTCGGTGTCGGCACCGTCGCCGCGGGCGTCTCCAAGGCCCACGCGGACGTCGTCCTCATCTCCGGGCACGACGGCGGCACGGGTGCCTCGCCCCTGACGAGCCTCAAGCACGCGGGCGGCCCCTGGGAGCTCGGCCTCGCCGAGACCCAGCAGACCCTCCTGCTCAACGGACTGCGCGACCGCATCGTCGTCCAGACCGACGGCCAGCTGAAGACCGGCCGCGACGTCGTCATCGCCGCGCTGCTGGGCGCCGAGGAGTTCGGTTTCGCGACCGCGCCGCTCGTCGTCTCCGGCTGCGTCATGATGCGCGTCTGCCACCTGGACACCTGCCCGGTCGGCATCGCCACCCAGAACCCGGTGCTGCGCGACCGCTTCTCCGGCAAGGCCGAGTACATCGTGAACTTCTTCGAGTTCATCGGCCAGGAGGTCCGCGAGATCCTCGCCGAGCTCGGCTTCCGCTCCATCGAGGAGGCCGTCGGCCACGCCGAGAACCTCGACGTCACCCGGGCCGTCGACCACTGGAAGGCGCAGGGCCTCGACCTCGCCCCGCTCCTCCACGTGCCCGCGCTGCCCGAGGGCGCCGTCCGCCACCAGGTCGTCGCCCAGGACCACGGACTGGAGAAGGCGCTCGACAACGAGCTGATCAAGCTCGCCGCCGACGCCCTCGCCGCGAACTCCGAGGCCGACGCCCAGCCGGTCCGCGCCCAGGTCGCCATCCGCAACATCAACCGCACGGTCGGCACCATGCTCGGCCACGAGGTGACGAAGAAGTTCGGCGGCGCCGGCCTGCCCGACGACACCATCGACATCACCTTCACCGGGTCCGCAGGCCAGTCCTTCGGCGCGTTCCTGCCGCGCGGTGTCACGCTCCGCCTGGAGGGCGACGCCAACGACTACGTCGGCAAGGGCCTCTCCGGCGGCCGTGTCGTCGTCCGCCCGGACCGGGCCGCCGACCACCTCGCCGAGTACTCGACGATCGCCGGCAACACCATCGCCTACGGCGCGACGGGCGGCGAGCTGTTCCTGCGCGGCCGCACCGGCGAGCGCTTCTGCGTCCGCAACTCCGGCGCGACCGTCGTCTCCGAGGGCGTGGGCGACCACGGCTGCGAGTACATGACCGGCGGCCACGCCGTGGTGCTCGGCGAGACCGGACGCAACTTCGCGGCCGGCATGTCCGGTGGCGTCGCCTACGTCATCGACCTCGACCCGGACAACGTCAACGCCGGCAACCTCGGCGCCGTCGAAGCCCTCGACGACACCGACAAGCAGTGGCTGCACGACGTCGTGCGCCGCCACCAGGAGGAGACCGGCTCCACGGTCGCCGAGAAGATCCTCGCCGAGTGGGACAGCGCCGACGCAGGCGTCTCCCGCTTCAAGAAGATCATCCCCAGCACGTACAAGGCAGTGCTCGCCGCCAAGGACGCCGCCGAGCGAGCCGGACTCCCCGAGTCCGAGATCACCGAGAAGATGATGGAGGCGGCGACCAATGGCTGATCCCAAGGGCTTTCTCAACCACGGCCGCGAGGTCGCCAGGACCCGCCCGGTCGGCGAGCGCGTCAAGGACTGGAACGAGGTCTACGTGCCCGGTTCCCTGCTCCCCATCATCAGCGAGCAGGCGAGCCGCTGCATGGACTGCGGCATCCCGTTCTGCCACAACGGCTGCCCGCTCGGGAACCTGATCCCCGAGTGGAACGACTACGCCTACCGCGAGGACTGGTCGGCCGCGCAGGAGCGTCTGCACGCCACCAACAACTTCCCGGAGTTCACCGGCCGCCTGTGCCCCGCCCCGTGCGAGTCGGCGTGCGTGCTCGGCATCAACCAGCCGCCGGTGACCATCAAGAACGTCGAGGTGTCGATCATCGACCAGGCGTGGGACCGCGGCGACGTCGCGCCCCAGGCCCCGGAGCGCCTCTCCGGCAAGACGGTCGCGGTCATCGGCTCGGGCCCCGCCGGCCTCGCCGCCGCCCAGCAGCTGACCCGGGCCGGCCACACGGTCGCCGTGTACGAGCGCGCCGACCGCGTCGGCGGCCTGCTGCGCTACGGCATCCCCGAGTTCAAGATGGAAAAGCGCCACATCAACCGCCGTATCGAGCAGATGCGCGCGGAGGGCACCAAGTTCCGCACCGGCGTGGAGATCGGCCGCGACATCGACGCGGCGAAGCTGCGCAAGCGCTACGACGCGGTCGTCGTCGCCGCCGGCGCCACCACCGCCCGTGACCTGCCCGTCCCCGGCCGGGAGCTGAAGGGCATCCACCAGGCGATGGAGTACCTGCCGCTCTCCAACAAGGTGCAGGAGGGCGACTTCGTGGCGCCCCCGATCACCGCCGAGGGCAAGCACGTCGTCGTCATCGGCGGCGGCGACACCGGCGCGGACTGCGTGGGCACCGCCCACCGCCAGGGCGCCGCCTCCGTCACCCAGCTGGAGATCATGCCGCGGCCCGGCGAGGAGCGGAACGCGGGCCAGCCGTGGCCGACCTTCCCCATGCTCTACAAGGTCACCTCCGCGCACGAGGAGGGCGGTGAGCGGGTCTACTCCGTCAACACCACCCACTTCGAGGGCGACGAGGACGGCAACGTCCAGTGGCTGCACATGGTCGAGGTCGAGTTCGTCAACGGCAGGCCGGCCCCGAAGCAGGGCACGGAGCGCAAGATCCCCGCCCAGCTGGTCACCCTCGCCATGGGCTTCACCGGTACGGACGTCGAGAACGGGCTGGTTACCCAGTTCGGCCTGGACCTCGACGAGCGCGGCAACATCGCCCGCGACGCGGACTTCGCGACCAACGTCCCCGGCGTCTACGTCGCCGGTGACGCCGGCCGCGGCCAGTCGCTGATCGTCTGGGCCATCGCCGAGGGCCGCTCCGCCGCCCGCGGCGTCGACCGCTTCCTCACGGGCGCGAGCGAACTGCCGGCACCGATCCGCCCCACGGACCGTTCCCTGACGGTCTGACCCGCCCCACAGTCGTCCCGTACAAAGGCGTACGGAACTGAACACGGCGCCTGCCAGTCCCCGACCGGACTACGGCAGGCGCCGTGGTGCCTCCCGGCCCCGCCGCAGCAGGCGGGCGCCCCGGTCCGGTCAGCCCCTGGGGGGTGTCTGACACATGCCCGTGGCGTCGCGCACGCCCATGTGTCAGACACCCCCCAGCGCCCCCACCTTCCCCACCGCCAGCAGCACCAGCAGCACCAGCAGCCCCGCACACACCGCCCCCTGCACCACACCTCGCCGCGGCCCCCGGGGGACATAGGCGAAGGCCAGCGTCACCACCGCCCCCGACAGCAGCCCCCCCAGGTGGCCCTGCCAGGACGTCAGCCCCGCCGACACCAGCAGCCACACGAGCAGCCCCGCCATGAACCGGTTGACGCCCCGCATGTCCGCGCCCAGCCGGCGCGCCATGACGTAGTACGCCGCACCCAGCCCGAAGACCGCCCCGGACGCGCCGACCGTGCTCGCGCCGGGCGCGAGCAGCAGCACGAGGACCGAACCGCCGAGCGCCGAGAGCAGATACAGGGCGAGATAGCGGGCGCGGCCCAGCTGCGCCTCCACGACCCGCCCCAGGTTCCACAGCGACACCATGTTGAGCAGGATGTGCATGATCCCGAACGTCCCCTGGTCCGGCGGCAGGTGCAGGAACGCCCCGGTCAGCAGCCGGTACCACTCCCCGTCCACGACCCCCTCCGCGTGGAACCCCGCGGGGTAGGCGTCCTGCCACAGGTAGTGCCCGCCGTCCGGGCCGACCAGACCGGCGCCCAGCATGGCGAACCGGTCCACGACCGACGTCCGCACCAGCTCCGCGAGGTAGGCGAGCACGTTGAGCCCGATCAGCGCGTACGTCACCACGGGCACCGTCGAGACCCGGCCGCCGAAGACCGTGCGGGCCTGCCGGACGGAGCGCGCCCCCTCCCGCACGCACTCCACGCACTGGTGGCCGACGGCCGCCTCGCGCATGCAGTCCGGGCAGATGTAGCGGTCGCAGCGGGTGCACCGGACGTGCGACTCCACCCTGGGGTGGCGATAGCAGGTGGTGACGGCGGACTCGGATTCCACGTCCGGCTCCTCAAGGACTCATGGTGGTACGGGGACGATGAACGAGCCGGTGGGGACGGCGACGAACAAAATAGCGAACACGCTCGGACAAGCGGGCGGTGAGGGTCGGCCGTGACGTACTCTCACCACGCCCGTCACCGGCACGGCCGTTGACGGACACGCGTTCGCACAGGTACCGAGGGGGAGCTCGATGGCGGCGATCAGCCTGACCAAGGTGAAGGAGACCGCGCCCGCGCTGGTCGACCTGTACAAGAAGGCGGGCGACAGTCTCGGCCGGCACGGGCTCGACGGCCGGCGGGCCGCCGTCTACCTCGTCGTCGACTACTCGGGCTCCATGAAGCCGTACTACAAGGACGGCAGCGTGCAGGCCCTCGCCGACCGGGTCCTCGGCCTGGCCGCCCACCTCGACGACGACGGCAGCGTGCCGGTCGTCTTCTTCTCCACCGACATCGACGCGGTCACCGACATCGCGCTCGCCGACCACCAGGGGCGCGTCGACCGGATCGTGGCCGGACTCGGCCACATGGGCAAGACCAGCTACCACCTCGCGATGGACGCGGTCATCGACCACTACCTGGACAGCGGCTCGACGGACCCGGCGCTCGTCGTCTTCCAGACGGACGGCGGCCCCATCAACAAGCTCGCCGCGGAACGGTACGTGTGCAAGGCGGCGCGGCTGCCGCTGTTCTGGCAGTTCATAGGCTTCGGGGACCCCGGCAGCCGCCAGTTCGAGTTCCTGCGCAAGCTCGACGAACTCGCGGTGCCGCAGAAGCGGGTCATCGACAACGCCGGGTTCTTCCACGCCGGCCGGAACCCGCGCAAGGTGTCGGACAAGGAGCTGTACGACCAGATCGTCGGCGAGTTCCCGGCCTGGCTCGCGGCGGCACGCGCCCAGGGCATCATCGCCGCCTGAGCGGACCGGGCCCGCACCCCGGGGGCCCGGCGCGCTACGTGTTGCACTCCAGCACCGTCCGGCACAGCCCGCAGCGCGCCTTCACCCGGCCGCGCACCGGCACCCTGATCCGCTGCCGGCAGACCGGGCAGGGGAACGAGACGCGCAGCCGCCCGTCGTCACCGGAAGCGAAGGCGTACGGGATGCCGGTCAGGGCACCCCGCCCGCGGCCCGGGGACGGACGGCCGCCCTCACCCCGCGCGTGCCGCCGGTGACCGGCGTACCGGCGGCGGTCCGTCCAGCCGGCCGCCGCCAGCGGAGGCTGCCGTTCGTCACGGCGGGCCAGCGCCATGCCCTCCGTGTACGCGGTGTACGCCTGCGGGCTGGTGAACCACACCGCCGGATCCTCGCCGAACACCAGCGCCCGCTTGGCGAGGACGTAACCGAACTCCTCCGGGGTGAGATACCCGAGCTTCTGCGAGGACGCCGCGTCCTCCCGGTAGGCGTCCAGGAGCAGCCAGCCCGCGCCGAGATACGTCGCCGCCGTGTCCGTGAGGATCTCGTTGTCCCGGGTCCCCGGGAACGACAGGCCGAGCCGGTGCAGCAGGACGTGCATCACCTCGTGCGCGAGGGCCGCGCCGATGTCCCGCCGGTGGGTGCGGAAGCGGTCGTTGAGCTCGATGAAGTACTCCGGTCCCGCCGCGAGTTCGACGTTCGCCGCGTGCGTCATCTCGCGGAAGCCGACGATCATCCGGGCGTCCGGCAGCCGGTAGTGGCGGACCATCTCGCGGGCCACGCGCTGCGCGCCCAGATGCAGGTCATCGGTGTCGCCGAAGGCCACGTCGGCGGGGGGCACGCTGGTCGCGAACGCGTGGACGGTGTCGTACGAGAGCCGCTTGTAGAGCGCGTTGACCGCGGCCCGCACCGTCTCCAGATGCGGGTAGCCGTGCTCGACCGGTCCGCCGTCGGCCACGTCCGCACCCCCTGAGGACCGCTGAGACCCCGAGTGGACTCCCGGATGGGACCCGGGTTCGTCGCCTCCACTGTAGGCGGCGCCCCGCCCGCGGGCGGAGCGCCCGGCCCGCGGGGGAGCGGTTGGCCGGAATGCCGTCCTTGTGGCCGGGGAGACCACGTTCCGATAATCCGAACGCGCGCACATGTCGGGTCCATGACATTACGATGGCCGGGTCCGCCCCCGTGCGCGACCCCCCCACGAAAGGAACCACGATGCACGCACCGAAGAAGCCGGGCCTCCTCGCGAGACTCTCCCCCCGCAGGACCACCCGAATTCTCCGGCGGGCCCTCGCCACCGGCGCCGTCGTCCTCGCCGCGGCCTCCCTCCAGCCACTGACCGCCCACGCCGCCCCCCAGCCCGTCGTCGGCGGAACCCGCGCGGCCCAGGGCGAGTTCCCGTTCATGGTCCGCCTCTCCATGGGCTGCGGCGGCGCCCTCTACGCCAAGGACATCGTCCTGACCGCCGCACACTGCGTCGACGGATCCGGCACCGACACCTCCATCACCGCCACCGCCGGAGTCGTCGACCTGCGCAGCAGCAGCGCGATCAAGGTCAGATCCACCAAGGTCCTCCAGGCACCCGGCTACGACGGCAAGGGCCGCGACTGGGCACTGATCAAACTGGCCAGGCCCATCGACCGGCCCACCCTCGAGATCGCCGCCACCACCGCCTACAACCACGGCGACTTCACCATCGCGGGCTGGGGCGCCGCCCGCGAGGGCGGCGGCCAGCAGCGCTACCTGCTCAAGGCCACCGTCCCCTTCGTCGACGACGCCACCTGCGAAGACGCGTACGGCGACGACCTCGTCCCCGGCGAGGAGATCTGCGCCGGCTTCGTCGAACGGGGCGGCGTCGACACCTGCCAGGGCGACTCCGGCGGACCCATGTTCCGCAAGGACGACACCGGCGCCTACCTCCAGGTCGGCATCGTCAGCTGGGGCGAGGGCTGCGCCCGCGCCGGATACCCCGGCGTCTACACCGAGGTGTCCACCTTCGCCGCCGACATAGCCCGAGCGGCCTCCGGACTCTGACCCGACCCGGGGGCGGCGCCCGCCGAACCCCGCGCGAACGCCGCCCCCGGGAACCCACCGCCCCCGCAGCCCCACCGGACTCACCGGCGCATCCCCGAATACCGTGATCACCCCCGCCCCCGCCCCGTAGGGTGGACGCCCATGACCACCAGCAACACCGACCAAGCCGGCGCCGGACCGAACGGTGACGCCGACCCCGCCGTCCGCGCCGAACTCGCCCGGCTGCGCGACAGCATCGACAACATCGACGCCGCCGTCGTCCACATGCTCGCCGAGCGCTTCAAGTGCACCCAGCAGGTCGGCCACCTCAAAGCCACCCACCAGCTGCCGCCCGCCGACCCCGCCCGCGAGGCCCGCCAGATCGCACGGCTGCGCCAGCTCGCCGAGAACGCCAAACTCGACCCCGCGTTCGCCGAGAAACTGCTGAACTTCATCATCGCCGAGGTCATCCGCCACCACGAGCGCATCGCCGACGACGTCGGCAACGGCGGCGACACGGGGGAGTGACACCGGACCCTCCCGGCCCTCCCCGCCCTCCCGCGACGGCACCCAGCACCCAGCACCCCGCACCACGCCGGCACCCGCCCGGCACCCGTCCAGGGCCCGGACAAAAGCCGTAGAACGCGCCCTCCTCTGTGCCGTGCCGAAGGCATCGGGCAGCATGGCCCCATGTCCGTACTGACGCGCGACGAAGCGCAGACCCGTGCCAAGCACCTCGACGTCCACCACTACACGATCGACCTCGATCTGACCACCGGCGACGAGACCTTCGACTCCCACACCGTCATCCAGTTCACGGCCCGCACGGACGCGGACACCTTCGTCGAGCTCAAGCCCGCCCAGCTGCGCTCCGCCACCCTCGACGGACAGCCCCTCGACCCCGGCACCCTCACCGAGAACCGGCTCCCCCTCACCGCCCTCACCGCCGGCCGGCACGAACTGCGCGTCCACGCCACCATGCGGTACTCCCGCACCGGCGAGGGCATGCACCGCTTCACCGACCCCACCGACGGCGAGACCTACGTCTACACCCAGCTCTTCATGGAAGACGTCCAGCGCGTCTTCGCCGCCTTCGACCAGCCCGACCTCAAGGCCGTCTTCGACCTCACCGTCACCGCACCCGACGGCTGGAGCGTCCTCGCCAACGGCATCACCGAACACCTCGGCGACAACCGCTGGAAAGCCCGCACCACCCCCCTCATCTCCACCTACCTCGTCGCCGTCGCCGCCGGCCCCTGGCACTCCGTCCGCACCACCCACGCCGGACTGCCCTTCGGCATCCACTGCCGCCGCTCCCTCGCACCCCACCTCGACGCCGACGCCGACGAACTCCTCGACATCACCCGCGCCCTCTTCGACCGCTACCACGAGAAGTTCGAGGAGCCCTACCCCTTCGACTCCTACGACCAGGCGTTCGTCCCCGAGTTCAACGCCGGCGCGATGGAGAACCCCGGCCTCGTCACCTTCCGCGACGAATTCGTCTACCGCTCCGCCGTCACCGACACCGAACGCCAGACCCGCGCCATGGTCATCGCCCACGAGATGGCCCACATGTGGTTCGGCGACCTCGTCACCCTCCGCTGGTGGGACGACATCTGGCTCAACGAGTCCTTCGCCGAGTACATGGGCTACCAGACCCTCACCGAAGTCGCCCACAGCAACGCCCGCGGATGCCCCGCCGCCCTCCGGGGCACCAACACCTGGACCGACTTCGGAGTCGCCCGCAAGTCCTGGGGATACGACGCCGACCAGCGCCCCTCCACCCACCCCGTCGCACCCGACCCCGACGCCGTCCCCGACACCGCGTCCGCCATGCTCAACTTCGACGGCATCTCCTACGCCAAGGGCGCCTCCGCACTGCGCCAGCTCGTCGCCTGGCTCGGCGAGAAGGACTTCCACGCCGGCATCAACAACCACTTCAACCGGCACAAGTTCGCCAACGCCACCCTCGCCGACTTCATCGACTCCCTCGGCGACGCCACCGACCGCGACGTCCACGCCTGGGCCGACGCCTGGCTGCGCACCACCGGCGTCGACACCCTCACCCCCCGCATCACCCCCGCCGCCGACGGCACCCGCACCCTCACCGTCGACCAGCAGGGCAACCGCCCGCACCGCATCGCCGTCGGCCTCTACGACCACGACCTCACCGAGGAAGGGCGCCTCACCCTGCGCGAACGCGTCGAGATCGACGTCCCGCAGACCGGACCCGCCCTGCCCATCGGCAAACAGCCCGCACTGCTCGTCCTCAACGACGGCGACCTCACCTACGCCAAGGTCCGCTTCGACACCGACTCCTTCACCACCGTCCGCGCCGCCCTCACCGGCCTCCCCGACCCCCTCACCCGCGCCGTCGTCTGGAACGCCCTGCGCGACGCCGTACGCGACGGCGAACTCCCCGCCACCGCCTACCTGGACACCGCCCGCACCCACCTCCCGCACGAGACCGACCTCGCCATCACCCAGGGCGTCCTCGCCTTCGCCACCACCCAGATCGCCGACCGCTACCTCACCGCCGAACAACGCCCCGCCGGCCTCGCCACCCTCAGCGACCTCTGCCGCGACCTGATCCGCCGCACCGAGGACGGCTCCCACCCCGGCCTCCGGCTCACCGCCGTACGCCACTTCATCGCCGCCGCCGCACAGCCCGACACCATCAGCGCCTGGCTCTCCGAGGGAACCGTCCCCGGCGGACCCGAACTCGACCCCGAACTGCGCTGGCGCATCCTCGGCCGGCTCGCCGTCCTCGGCGCCATCGACGACGACGTCATCGAAGCCGAACTCGTCCAGGACCCCAGCGCCAGCGGCCAGGAAGGCGCCGCCCGCTGCCGCGCCGCACTGCCCGACCCCGAGGCCAAGCGCCAGGCATGGCAGAAGATGTTCGCCACCGACGACCTCTCCAACTACGTGTTCACCGCCACAGCCCAAGGCTTCTGGCAGCCCGAACAGGCCGGCCTGCTCGCCCCGTACGCAGACCGCTACTGGGCCGACGCCGTCGCCCTCGCCGCCCGCCGCGGCCCCGCCATCGCCGAAGCCGCCGGCCGCTACGCCTTCCCGGCCCACGCGGTCTCCGCCGACACCCTCGCCCAGGGCGAGACCTGCCTCCGCGACGCCGCCCCCATCCCCGCCCTGCGCCGCAAGCTCACCGACCAGCTCGACGACCTCCGCCGAGCCCTCAAGGTCCGCGAGGCGTAACCCCCCTCCGGCACCGACCAGTTCCCCGCGCCCCACAAGGGACGCGGGGAACTGCGTGCTCACCCCCCACAGCCCCGCAGCAACCCACCGGACCGGGGGAGCCCGTCAAGAGGCGCGGGCAACCCCGCGAACCCAGGGGCGCGGGCAACCCCGCGAACCCCCTCACCCCCCACCCCGTCCCCCTTTCGGGTTCCCCTCACCCCGCATCCGGGCGCGCCGCCCCCCCCACGCGTACAAGCTGGAAACCGCAGCCCCGCGCCCCGGAGGACCCATGAGCACGCTCCGTCTCGCCTCAGGACCCGACGGGCCCGCCGCCCTGCGGCCACTGATCGCCACCGTGCTCCACGCCCTCGAAGACGGCGGACGCGCACGCGGCGGACCACTGCCCGCCGGAGGCCCCCACACCACCACCCGACGCCTGCGCGACGCCGCAGGCGACATCCTCCCCCCACACGGTCACCCCGACGCCCTCCACACCCTCGTCCACGCACTCGCCGAAGGCGCCGCCGACCCCGCCCACCCCCACTGCGCCGCCCACCTGCACTGCCCGCCCCTCGCCGTCGCCACCGCTGCCGACCTCGCCGCGAGCGCCCTCAACCCCTCCCTCGACTCCTGGGACCAGGCCCCCGCCGCCTCCGCACTCGAAACACTCGTCACCGACACCCTCGCCGCCGAGATCTACCCCCACACCCCCATCGACGGCACCCCACCACCCGACGCCCTCATCACCACCGGCGGCACCGAAGCAAACCAACTCGCCCTGCTCCTCGCCCGCGAGACACACGGACCCGTACAACTCGTCTGCGGAGCAGCCGCCCACCACTCACTCCACCGCGCCACCTGGCTCCTCGGCCTCCCCACACCCATCACCCTGCCCACCCCCACCGGCACCCTCGACCCCACCGCCCTCCACCACACCCTCACCCGCCTGCACGGCACCCCCCTCCTCGTCGCCGCCACCGCCGGAACCACCGACGCCGGCCACATCGACCCCCTCCCCGAGATCGCCGACCTCACCACCCACCACGGCGCACGCCTCCACATCGACGCCGCCTACGGAGGAGCCCTCCTCCTCAGCGAACGCCACCGCCCCCTCCTCACCGGCCTCGACCGCGCCCACACCGTCACCCTCGACCTGCACAAACTCGGCTGGCAACCCATCGCCGCAGGACTGCTCGCCGCACGCGACCCCCACGACCTGCACCCCCTGCGCCACCACACCGACTACCTCAACGCCGACGACGACACCCACGCCGGCCTCCCCGACCTCCTCGGACGCTCCCCGCGCACCACCCGACGCGCCGACGTCCTCAAAATCGCCGTCACCCTCAAAACCCTCGGACGCACCGGACTCGCCGCCCTCATCGACCAGGTCTGCGCCGCCGCCCAGCACCTCGCCACCCTCGTCGAAGCCCACCCCCGCCTCGAACTCCACGCACCGCCCACCATCAGCACCGTGCTCTTCCGGCCCACCGGCGCCCCCGACACCACCGTCGCCCACCTGCGCCGAACCCTCCTGCACGAAGGCCGCGCCGTCCTCGGCCGGGCCACCCTCGACAACCGGCTCTGGCTCAAAGCCACCCTCCTCAACCCCCACACCCGGCCCGCCGACCTCGCCGCACTCCTCGACCTGGTGGAAGGACACACCCCCCGATGAACCCCACCCCCACCCCCACCACCGCACCCCGCGACCTCGTCGGCATCGGAATCGGCCCCCTCAACCTCTCCCTCGCCGCCCTCGCCCACCCCCTCGCCGAACTCGACGCCGTCTTCTACGAACAACGCCCCACCTTCGACTGGCACCCCGGACTCCTCATCGACGGCGCCACCCTCCAAGTCCCCTTCCTCGCCGACCTCGTGACCCTCGTCGACCCCACCAGCCCCTGGTCCTTCCTCAACTACCTCAGAACCCGCGACCGGCTCTTCCCCTTCTACTTCGCCGAACGCTTCCACATCCAGCGCGCCGAATACGACGCCTACTGCCGCTGGGTCAGCGACCACCTGCCCGCACTCCACTTCGGCCACCACGTCGACAGCGTCCACTGGAACCCCCGGCACGGCCTCTTCGAAGTCGACCACACCCACCTCGACGACCACGGACACGCCCCGACCACCACCCGCACCCGAACCCGCAGCATCGTCCTCGGAATCGGCACCGCCCCCCACATCCCCGAACCCCTCAAACCCCTCATCGACGCCCCCGGCCCACCCGTCCTCCACGCAGCCGACTACCTCGAACACCGCGACCGCGTCCTCGCCGCCGACCACATCACCGTCATCGGCGCCGGCCAGTCCGGAGCCGAAGTCTTCCTCGACCTCCTCAGAAACCGCCCCACCGGACGCGAAAAAATCCACTGGCTCGCCCGCACCGAAGCCTTCGCCCCCATGGAGTACTCAAAACTCGGCCTCGAACACTTCACCCCCGACTACACCCGCTACTTCCACGCCCTCGACGAACCCGTACGCGACCGCCTCGTCGCCGCCCAATGGCAACTCCACAAAGGCATCGACGCCCACACCATCGCCGCCATCCACGACGAGCTCTACCGACGCAGCCTCCACGGCGGATGGCCCGACACCGTCCTCACCCCCGGCGTCCACGTCCGCACCGCCGGACGCCTCACCACCACCAAAATCGAACTCCACCTCGAACACATCCAGCAGAACACCCGCACCCGCCTCACCACCGACGCCGTCGTCCTCGCCACCGGCTACCGAGAACGCCCCCTCGACCGCTTCCTCGCCGGCCTCCACCCCCACCTCCACCGCGACAGCGCCGGACGCCCCCACATCGACGACCACTTCCGCCTCGCCCTCGACCCCACCGTCACCGGCCACATCTACGTCCAGAACGCCGAAATCCACACCCACGGAGTCGGCACCCCCGACCTCGGCCTCGCCGCCTGGCGCAGCGCCGCCATCCTCAACACCATCACAGGCAAAAACCCCTACCCCCTCCCCGACCGCACCGCCTTCACCACCTTCGGCCTGGAAAACAACCGGCCCCAGATCCCGCCCACACGCCACAACCGGACAAAAAAGCCCCTGGCGGACAGAATCTGAGGCCGACCCCCACCCCACACCACAGATCAGAACAGCGGCGAACCCTCACGCGTCAGACGCCAGTCCACCGACGCGAAGTCCGCCGGATCCAGCACACCCTTCGCCGTCACCCACTCCGCGATCCGCGTACGAATCTCCGTCGACTCCGCCCACACCTCCGGCGCCGACGCCACATGCGGGAACGCACCACCACCATTCGCCCGGTAATTGTTCACCGCCAGCACGAACCGCTGCGCATCATCCAGCGCCGCACCCCTGTACGTCAGATTCACGATCCGCGAACCCGGCACCTGCGCGACGTCGATGTCATACACCAACCCCGACACATAGTCGTAGTTGTAGTCCGGACGGTCGTTCGCGTTCGTCAGCTTCTCCACGTCGACCACCTCACCCACCGCCGTCCGCACGAAATACTCCGCCGAATACTCCAGATACGCCCGCACCTGCGCACCCGTCAGCACCTTCGCCACCAACGTGTTGTCATACACGTACAGACTCGACAGATCCCGGATCGTCACCTCACCCGCCGGAATCTCCGACGTACGCGAGAACGGCGACGCCTGCGCGATCACCGGCAACGACGCGTACTCCGTCCCCACCAACGCCGCCCGGACCACATCCTCCTGCACCCGCGTGATCAGATCGATGATCGGCGCATCCTTGTACCGCGCCTCCACCGTCGTCAGCGTCTCGGTCGCACTCCCCACCACCTGATTCACATACGCCACCACCGCCGCATGCTCATCCTTCAGCAGCCGCGTGATCCGCGGATCGTCCTCGACCGACCGCGCATCCCGCAACGACGCCGCCACCGACTCGACCTGCCACCGCCCCCTCTCGAAAACCAGCTCGAAGTCGAACAGCGACAACCGCTCCGCCCAGCACAACGGCTCCGACAACACCACCGTCCGGCCCGTCTTCTCATTCACCACCCGCAACTCCGGAATCTCCAGATGCGCGTGACCCACCAAAATCGCGTCGATACCCGGCACCTGCTGCGCCACCAGCGCCGCCGAGTTCTCCACGTACGGCAACTGGTCACCGTACGACGACGTCCCCGACGCACCGCTGTGCGCCGACACCACGACGACATCCGCACCCATCGACCGCAGCTTCGGCACCCACTTCGCCGCCTGCTCCTCCAGCCCCGGGAACGTCAGCTTCCCCTGCACGTACGCCTTGTCCCAGATCGCGATACCGGGATTCGTCAACCCCAGCACCGCCACCTTCACCGGCGGCAGACCCCGAGGACGGAACGTCTTCATGAAGTACGGGGGAAACGCCGGCTTCAGCGTCTTCGCGTCCAGCGCGTTCGCCCCCAGCAGCGGGAAATCACACTGCGACTCGAACTTGCGAAGCGTCTCGATCCCGTAGTTGAACTCGTGGTTCCCGAGCGCCACCGCGTCGTACTTCATCGCGTTCATCGCCTGCGCCATCGGATGCACCGGACCACCCTTCGCGGTGATCGGATCCACCTTCGCGAAGTAGTACGTCAGCGGCGTGCCCTGAATCGTGTCACCCGCGTCGATGAGCAGCGTGTGACCCCGCCCCTTCTCCTCACGAACCTGATCGACCAGCGTCGAGATCCGCGCCAGACCGAGCGCGTTGCCCTTCGCGTCGGAGTACTCAGCGTCTTTGAAGTAATCCCAGTTGAAGACGTGGCCGTGCGTGTCGGTCGTCCCCATCACGGTCAGCGAGAACCGCTTCTCACGCCGCCTCCCGCCCCCCTTCACCGACTGCGCCGCCTCGGCGGCCGGAGCGGCGGCCACGCCCGTCAGGGCGACCCCCGCACCCGTCACAGCGGACTTCTTCAAGAACTTCCGGCGGTTCAACGGCATGTCTCTCGCTCCTCGCGCGACGATCGGACAACGCGCGTAGATTCTGACGCGGCCATGACTCTGCGCAACAGGCCCATCAGGTTTCAAAACGATGACTGTCAGAAGCGGCACCCCACCCGCCCACCCGCCGACGCTCATCGGAGCACCCCCACGCACACGTCAACACTTGTCAACACCCCTACACGCAAAGGACGTTGAGTAGTCACCCGCGACCAACTACCTACCCACCGGTAAGCCCTAGGGTCGAACCATGCGCCGAGCGAAAATCGTCTGCACCCTGGGCCCCGCCACCGACTCGTACGACCAGATCAAAGCACTCGTCGAAGCCGGAATGGACGTAGCCCGCTTCAACCTCAGCCACGGCAGCCACGCCGAACACGAGGAGCGCTACCAGCACGTACGCAAGGCCGCCGACGAGACCGGCCGCAGCGTCGGCATCCTCGCCGACCTACAAGGCCCGAAGATCCGCCTCGGGCACTTCACCGAAGGCCCCGTACTCCTTGAACGCGGCGACACCTTCACCATCACCGTCGAACCCGGCGCCCAAGGCGACCGCCAGAGCTGCGGCACCACCTACAGCGGCCTCGCAGCCGACGTCACCCCCGGTGAACGCATCCTCGTCGACGACGGCAAAGTCACCCTCGAAGTCACCGGCATCGACGGCCCCCGCGTCCACACCCACGTCCTCGAAGGCGGAATGGTCTCCGACCACAAGGGCCTCAACCTCCCCGGCGTCGCCGTCTCCGTCCCCGCCCTCTCCGGCAAGGACGAGGCCGACCTCCGCTGGGCCCTCGACACCGGCTTCGACATCGTCGCCCTCTCCTTCGTCCGCAGCGGACGCGACATCGACGCCGTCCACCGCATCATGGACGAAGAAGGCCGCCGCCTCCCCGTCATCGCCAAGATCGAGAAACCCCAGGCCGTCACCGCCATCGACGACATCGTCGCCGCCTTCGACGGCATCATGGTCGCCCGCGGCGACCTCGGCGTCGAAATGCCCCTCGAACAAGTCCCCGTCGTCCAGAAGCGCGCCATCAAACTCGCCAAGCGCAACGCCAAACCGGTCATCGTCGCCACCCAGATGCTCGACTCGATGATCGAGAACTCCCGCCCCACCCGCGCGGAAGCCAGCGACGTCGCCAACGCCGTCATCGACGGCACCGACGCGGTCATGCTCTCCGGCGAGACCAGCGTCGGCGCGTACCCCGTCGAAACCGTCGCCACCATGGCCCGCATCGTCGAGGCGGCGGAAGAGGACATCCTCGCCAAGGGACTGGCACCCCTCACCGAACGCAACAAACCCCGCACCCAGGGCGGAGCCGTCGCCCGCGCCGCCGCCGAGATCGGCGACTTCCTCGGCGCCACGTTCCTCGTCGCCTTCACCCAGTCCGGCGACACCGTCCGCCGCCTCTCCCGCTACCGCTCCCCGATCCCCCTCCTCGCCTTCACCCCCGACCCGGCCACCCGTTCTCGGCTGAGTCTCACCTGGGGCGTCGAGACGTTCCTCGGCCCGCACGTCGACTCCACCGACGCGATGGTCGCCCAGGTCGACGAGGAACTCCTGAGGATCGGCCGCTGCCGCGAGGGCGACACGGTCATCATCACCGCCGGCTCACCCCCCGGAGTCTCCGGCACGACAAACCTGGTCCGCGTCCACCACATCGGCGAGTCCCGCCCCAAGTAACGGGGACACCTCAGTACTTGGGCCCCACGTGAGCATCCATCAGGGCGACGGAGGCTTTGCGGGCGATGGAGATGTTCAGTGGGTCACTGCCACGGGAAAGGGTGGTCCACCCCACGCCAACCGTGTCCAAGGTGTCGGTGAACAGCTTCCGGATGTCGTCCGATTTGTTGGTGAAGAAGTAACGGGGGTACTCGTAGCGCTTCCGCTCGCCACCGACGAGCCGGGTCGTCCAGTTGGTGATCCGACACCCGTCGGAATGGATAAGTCCCCGGATGAATTCCCAGGGGTAACTGTCCACGATCTCCTGTTGCCAGCTCTCAAGGACGATGGCGCGGTCGTGCTTCTTGCCGGGGCCATGCTGAGGGAAGAGGCAGGGCCAGTGCTTACTTGAGCTGGTGACTGCCTTGCAGCCTTGCTTCTTGACGCGGTAGACACTGTTCTCGGGACGGACGCTGCGCATCGCGGCTTCACACGCATCGATGAGGCCGGGCCAAGCGTTGTCGCAGACGATACGCAGGACGTAGACACCTCTGCGGCTGGCGTTGATGCAACCGTCCCCGAGGTAGAAGCCCAGCAGGTACGCGTACGCCGCCGGGTCCTCGGGTTTGTCCGGTTGCTTTCGGCAGCGTGGGCAAGGTTGGCCGGTGCGCCGATGGGGCTCAAGACGGACCTGCCATGAGCGGATGGCAGCCCGGGAAATACCGGTTTCCTTGCTGACGGAGTTGAGGCTGCGCCCCTGAGCGACGTCGGCGAGGATTCGCTCCCGCGTGTGGGTGTCGTACATGCGGCCACTCTGCGTGACTGGCGATCGCGACGCGCAACAAAAAGTGGATGTTCACGAGAACGAGAACATCCACTTCGTTGTGCTCATCTTGGAATCCAAGGAAAAGTGCCCCAGGTGGGATTCGAACCCACACTGTCCGCTGTTTGAGAGCGGCCTCTCTAACCAGTTGGAGTACTGGGGCCTTGGAAAAAAAGGGATAGCGCGACCCCTCGGGAACCCACCATACCGCAGCTAGGTAGGCTCTTGACAGCAGTATCTGCCTGCCCTGGAACGAGGAGCCACCGTGACCGCCCCCGAGTCGCCGCAGCCCGTAGACGTGCCCGATGACGACAAGTCGCACGTGCCTCCGCTGACGACCCGCGTCGTCATCGCCGAGGACGAGGCGCTGATCCGTCTCGACCTCAAGGAGATGCTGGAGGAGGAGGGCTACTCCGTCGTGGGGGAGGCCGGGGACGGTGAGCAGGCCGTCGCGCTGGCCCGGGAGCACCGGCCGGACCTGGTGATCCTCGACGTGAAGATGCCGAAGCTGGACGGCATCTCCGCGGCGGAGAAGATCGCCGAGGAGTCGATCGCGCCGGTGCTGATGCTGACGGCGTTCTCGCAGCGGGATCTGGTGGAGCGGGCGAGGGACGCCGGGGCGATGGCGTACTTGGTGAAGCCGTTCAGCAAGAGTGATGTGGTGCCGGCGATCGAGATGGCGGTGTCGCGGTTCACGGAGTTGAAGGAGCTGGAGAAGGAGGTCGCCGACCTCAGCCAGCGTCTGGAGACGCGGAAGCTGGTGGACCGGGCGAAGTCGGTGCTGCAGACGGAGTACGGGCTGACGGAGCCGGCGGCGTTCCGGTGGATCCAGAAGACGTCGATGGATCGGCGTATGTCGATGCAGCAGGTGGCGGAGGCGGTCATCCAGGACGCGGAGGAGAAGAAGTCCGCGAAGGGCTGATGGCTGTTCCGGGGTGTGCATGAGGCCCGCGTCCCCTGGTGGGGGGCGCGGGCCTCGTCGTGTGCGTGGGTGGTTGCCGTCAGTCTTCGCCGAGGTAGGCCTTGCGGACGGATTCGTCGTGGAGGAGGTTCTGTCCGCTGCCGGAGAGGACGATGTTGCCGACTTCCATGACGTGGCCCTGGTCGGCCAGGGAGAGGGCGGCCTGGGCGTTCTGTTCGACGAGCAGGATGGTGGTGCCGCCGGCTTTGAGTTCGGCGATGGTGGACATGATCTTCTGCATCATGATCGGGGAGAGGCCCATGGAGGGTTCGTCGAGCATGAGCAGTTTGGGCTGGGACATGAGGGCGCGGCCCATGGCGAGCATTTGCTGTTCGCCGCCGGAGAGGGTGCCGGCGGCTTGCTTGCGGCGTTCTCCGAGGATGGGGAAGAGGTCGTAGGCGCGCTGGATGTCTTTTTCGATGCCGGCTCTGTCGCTGCGCAGGAAGGCGCCGAGGCGCAGGTTGTCCTCGATCGTCATGCGCGGGAAGATGTGCCGGCCCTCGGGGGAGTGGGCGAGGCCGAGGGAGACGATCTGGTGGGCGGGCACCTTCTTGAGTGACTTGCCGCCGAACTTGATCTGGCCGCCGACGGGCTTGAGCAGTCCGGAGAGGGTGCGCAGGGTGGTGGTCTTGCCGGCGCCGTTGGTGCCGATGAGGGTGACCACTTCGCCGGCGTCGACCTTGAAGGAGATGCCCTTGACGGCTTCGATCTTGCCGTAGGCGACGCGGAGGTCTTCGACCTCGAGCAGTGCGGTCATCGGTCGTTCTCCTTGCCGGCCGCGGTGTCCGTGGTGGTGTCGGCCTGTGCTGCCTCGGTGGCGTCGGGCTCCGCTGCCTGGGCGGTGTCCGTGTCCGCGGGTGTCGCCCGGTCGGGTGTGGCTGCTGCTGCCTGGGCGGCTTCGGCGGCTTCCACTTCGGCGGCTTCCGCGGCGCCGGGGTCGTTCTCGAGGGGTTCGCCGAGGTAGGCGGCGACGACGCGTTCGTCGCCCTGCACGGTGGCGCTGTCGCCTTCGATGAGCTTCTGGCCCTGGACGAGTACGGCGACGCGGTCGCAGAGGTTGAAGATGAAGCGCATGTCGTGCTCGATGACGAGGACGGCGATGCCCTTGTCGCGGATGGCGAAGACGAGTTCTTCGGTGGTGCGCGTCTCCTGCGGGTTCATGCCGGCTGTGGGCTCGTCGAGGAGCAGGAGGCCGGGTTCGCTGGCGAGGGCGCGGGCGATCTCGAGCTTGCGCTGTTCGCCGTAGGGGAGGTTGCGGGCGAGGTGGTCGGCTTTGGCGGCGAGGCCGACGAACTCGAGGAGTTCGAGGGCGCGTTCGCGGGAGGCCTTCTCCGCCTTGTGGAAGCCGGGGCCGCGCAGGACGGCTGACCAGAAGCCTTCCTTGGTGCGGGTGTGGCGGCCGACGAGGACGTTTTCCAGGACCGTCATGTTGGCGAACAGGCGGATGTTCTGGAAGGTGCGGGCGATGCCGGCGGCGGTGACCTTGAAGGATTTGGCGGGCAGGACGCGGTCCTTGTAGCGGACTTCGCCTTCGGTGGGGATGTAGAGGCCGGTGAGGCAGTTGAAGAAGGTGGTCTTGCCGGCGCCGTTGGGGCCGATGAGTCCGACGATCTCGCCGCTGTTGACGGTGAGGTCGACGCCGTTGACGGCGGTGAGTCCGCCGAAGCGCATGGTGACGCCGCGTGCGTCGAGGACGGTGGTGCCGGGTGCGGGGGCGCCTGGCGTGGTGTCCTTGGTGGTGGTGTCGGTGGTCATGGTGGTCAGGCCCCTGTCTTGCTCAGGACTGTGGGCGCTTCGGCCTCATCGTGGAATTCCAGCTGGCGGCGTCGGTTGGGGATGAGGCCCTCTGGACGGAAGCGCATCAGCAGGACGAGCGCGAGTCCGAAGGCGAGGAGCTGGTAGTCGCCGAGGAACTGGAGCTTGTTGGGGATCAGGAAGAGGAGTGCGGCGCCGACGAGGGGGCCGGCGATGGTGCCCATGCCGCCGAGGACGACTGCGGCGAGCAGGAAGGCGGAGTTGGGCGGGGTGGCGCCGGCGAAGAGGTACTGCTCGGGTGTCACGGTGTAGGTGACGTGGGCCTGGACGGTGCCGGCGAGGCCGGCGAGGGTGGCGCCGACGGCGAAGGCGATGAGTTTGACGCGGAAGCCGTTGATGCCCATGGCGAGGGCGGCGGTTTCGTCTTCGCGGATGGCGACCCAGGCGCGGCCGATGCGGGAGTCGCCGCTGCGTCGGAAGACGAGGACGACGACGGCCGTGATGATGAGCATCAGGAAGAAGTAGTTGGCGAACCGGCCGATGGTGAAGCCGGCGATGTCGTGCTGGATGCCGAGGTCGAAGCCGAGGATGTTGAGGTCGGGGATCGACGAGATGCCGTTGGAGCCGTTGGTGACGTCGGGGCCGGAGGTGCCGTCGAGGTTGTTGGCGGTGATGCGGAAGATCTCTCCGAAGCCGAGGGTGACGATGGCGAGGTAGTCGCCGCGCAGCCGGAGGGTGGGGGCGCCGATGAGGACGCCGAAGATCAGGGAGGCTGCGGCGCCGACGAGGACGGCGGCGAGGAAGGGGAGGTGGACGTGGAAGGGGGAGCTGGGGGATCCGGAGACCATGGAGGCGGCGTAGGCGCCGACGCCGAGGAAGGCGACGTATCCGAGGTCGAGGAGGCCGGCGAGGCCGACGACGATGTTCAGGCCGAGGGCGACCGTGGCGAAGATGAGGATGTAGACGCCGAGGGTGGCGTACTGGTCGTCGGTCTGGGTGAAGGGGAAGCAGGCTGCGGCGACGAAGGCGCCGCAGACGGTGATGTTCTGGTGCCGGGCGGTGATCTGGCTTGCCTGGGCGATGAGGCCGGCCTTGTTGAAGGCGGCGAAGCCGAAGCCGGAGGTGATGAGGAAGCCGACGAAGAGTTCGTCGTAGTCGGTGCCGATGCCGTAGGTGAAGACGAGCAGGCCGAGGGCGAGGATCCCGGCGATGATGAGGATCTCGGCGTAGGCGGGGAGTGCCGGGACGGGCCGGGGCTTGGTGGCGGAGGAGAAGGCGGCCCTGAGGGTCTGCCACTTCTGGGAGGCGGTGTGCTTGAACTGCTCCCAGCCGGTGTCGTCGGGGTCGAACGGGTCGGGCTCGGGCCGTTCGAAGGGGAGGGCGAGGGAGCCGAGGAGGGCGGTCAGGGTGGCGGCGACGACGACGTAGCCGCCGGGTTCGAGGTTGACGACACCGCCGAGTTTGGTGCTGATGGCGATGATCGTGTACCAGGCGGTGACGAGGGTGCCGAGTGCGGCGAGTTTGAGGGAGGCGTCGGCGCCGGCGGGTGCGACGGCGCGGAGTCCCTTGATGCCGTACGAGGCGAGGCCGAAGAGGGTGGTGAGGGCTCCGCCGATGAGGACGAGGACCTGCAGGCCGCCCGGGTAGCCGTAGACGGTGAGGTCGCCGGGGAATTCGGCGGTCCAGGTCCAGGCCATGAAGGTGGAGGCGATGGTGAGGATGCCGCCGCCGGTGGCGAGGGCGCGTCCGATGTGCGGGGGTATGCCGATGAGTCCGGTGGGGGTGCCCGTGGGCGTGGTGCCGGCGGCCGTGGGTGCGGTGGTCTGTGTGGTCATCGGTGTCACGCCCTGTCCGCGACGCGTTCGCCGAGCAGGCCCTGTGGCCTGAACAGGAGCACGAGGATGAGGAGGATGAAGGCCCAGACGTCGGCCCAGGACTGGCTGCCGAACTGGTCGAGGCCGGGGATGTCGGCGATGTAGGCGGTGGCCAGGGTTTCGGCGACGCCGAGGACGATGCCGCCGATCATGGCGCCGTAGATGTTGCCGATGCCGCCGAGGACTGCCGCGGTGAAGGCCTTGAGGCCGAGGATGAAGCCCATCTTGAAGTCGATCTGGCCGTACTTGAGGCCGTTGGCGACGGCTCCGACGGCGGCGAAGAGGGCGCCGAGGGCGAAGGCGACCACGATGATGCGGTCGGTGTTGATGCCCATGAGCTTCGCGGTGTCGGGGTCCTGCGCGGTGGCCTGCATGCCGCGTCCGGTGCGGGTGCGGGCGACGAAGTAGGCGAGGAAGGCCATGCTGATCGGCGCGGCGACGAGCAGGAAGATGTCGCCGGTCTGGAGGGTGGCGTTTCCGAGGTGGAAGGGGCCGCCTTCGATCTGCGGGAAGGGGATCTTCGACTTCGCGTGGGGGTAGAACGCCCATACGGCCTGCTGGAGGGCGAGGGAGAGGCCGATGGCGGTGATGAGCGGGGCGAGGCGGGGGGCGTTGCGCAGGGGGCGGTAGGCGAAGCGTTCGGCTCCGACGGCGACGCCGACGGAGACCAGCATGGCGCCTATCAGCATGAGGGGCAGGGCGATCCACATGGAGGTGCCGTCGGGCAGGATGTAGAGATAGACCGTGAGTGCGCCGAAGGCGCCGGTCATGAAGATCTCGCCGTGGGCGAAGTTGATGAGCTGGACAATGCCGTAGACCATCGTGTAGCCGATGGCGATCAGCCCGTACATGGATCCCAGTAGCAGGCCGTTGACCAGCTGCTGCGGCAGTTCGTTCACCGCATGTCCTCCGAGACTTTCGGACGTTCGACGGATGGGGCCGGGTGTGGCCGGATGCGAGTGCGCGCGGGGCGCTTGTGGAACAGCGCCCCGCGCGGCTCGTGGTCAGTGGTGGCGGGCGGTGGGTCAGCTGTAGGTGCCGGACTTCACGGCCTTCCAGGCACCGTTCTCGACGGCGTACACGGTGAGCTGCTTGTTGGTGGCGTCACCGAACTCGTCGAAGGAGACCTTGCCGGTCACACCGTCGAAGGAGACCTGCTGCATGGCGTCGACGACCTTGGCGCGGGCGTCGGAGGGGAGCTTTCCGTCGTTGGCGTCGACGACCTTCTTGACGGCCTCGATGATCGCCCAGGCGGAGTCGTAGGAGTAGCCGCCGTAGGCCTCGTAGGCCTCCTTGTATCCGGCGTTCTTGTAGTTGGCGACGAATTCCTTGGCGGAGGGGAGTTCCTCGACGGGTGCGCCGACGGAGGTCGCGAGGTCGCCGGTGCCCTTGGCGCCGGCGAGCTTGATGAAGTCGGCGCTGTAGATGCCGTCGCCGCCGACGAGGGGGACCTTGGCTCCGGCTTCCTTGATCTGCTTGCTCAGGGGGCCGGCCTGGGGGTACTCGCCGCCGTAGTAGACGACGTCGGCGCCGGAGTTCTTGACCTTGGTGGCGACGGCGTTGAAGTCTTTGCTGTCCGGGTTGATGTGCTCGGTGCCGACGACCTTGCCGCCGAGCTTCTTGAACTCCTCGGTGAAGGTGCCGGCGAGGCCGGCGCCGTAGGTCTTCTTGTCGTCGATGACGAAGACCTTCTTCTTCTTGGAGTCGTTGTAGACGTACTGCGCGGCGAAGGGGCCCTGGACGGCGTCCGTGGTCGCGGTGCGGAAGTACGACTTGTAGGGGCGGACCTTCTTCTTCTGCCAGTCCAGGCCCTGGGTGAGCGACGGGTTGGTGTTGGCCGGGGAGACCTCGACGAGCTTGGCGGTGTCGAAGACCTTCTGCATGGACTCGCCGACGGAGGAGTTCAGCGGTCCGACGACGCCGAGGACGTCCTTGTCGGCGACGAGCTTGGTCGCGTTCTGCTGGCCGACGGAGGGCTGTCCCTGGTCGTCGAGGGCTTCGACCTTGAAGGTGACGCCGTCGACGGTCTTGTTCTTGTTGGCCGTCTTGGCCGCGAGGTCCACCGAGTTCTTGATGCCGAGGCCCAGCGCGGACAGGTCGCCGGTCAGCGGGGCGTCGACACCGATGACGACGGTGGTGCCACCGCCGCCGTTGCCGGAGTCCGAGCCGCCGTCGTCGTCACGCGAGCCGCAGGCGGTGAGGGTGAGCGCCCCCGCCGCGAGGGCGGCGGTGATGGCGATGAGCGAACGTTGGCGCACGATCAGTCCTTTCCCTGGCACAGCCGCTTCCCCGTGGAGGCGGCCGAGTCGAGCGCTGGGCCGAAGTGACATTCCGACGGCGCGGTGACTGGACGTGACACTAAGCGTGTGTGGGGAAGGTGGAGGAGGGTCTGAGTCAGGCTGTGACTCTCTTGTTATGACACGGGGTAATGCAGAGCGGTGTCGGTGGGGAGGAAGAGCGGAATTCAGGCCGATTCGCCCTGTCCACATCGTGAGACTTTGCAGGACGGGCAGGCTGTGTTCAGGTGTCTGGGGCGTTTTGGTGATTACCTGGAATCGTTGCTGCAGGCGACCTCGAGGGCCCGGGAGAGGTGGCGCGCGTAGCTCCGGCCCAGGATGAAACTGTGGGCTTGCATTGCCCGCGTATTACGCAGCGTTACATCCAGGAAAGGGAGCCCGGGGTTCCGGGGCGCCATTTCGCAATCCGTCACCCGCAGCGTGACAATGATCTTGCGGGAGGAATGCGATTTTGTCTGGAAAGGTGCCGCGGGGGCCGAGGTCACCGAGAGGCCGGCCGAGGGCTGGGCGATCCGGGTCACGGTGACGGGCGGACCGGACCGCACGCTCAGCCGCACCGTGAATCTGAAACCGTTCCTCCCGGCGCCGCCGGGCGCCGCGTCCAGGTAGTCGAGGCCGACCGCCTGCGCGGGGTACGGGGCCGGGGGAGCGGGCGCCTGCCGCGGCCGGCCGGCGTACAGGAGGACGCCGGCCGCCAGGGCGGCGAGGGCCGCGGCGCCGGTGAGGGCGGTCCGGGGGTGGCGGCGGAGGAGCCGGGCGGGTCGCCGGCGCGGCCGCGGGATGTCCCGGGCGTCCCAGGCGTCGGTGTCCTGCCCCGGCTCGACGGGGCCGATGCCGCTCGTCACTGCCACGGACCGCCGCTCGGACCGCCGTGGCGGTACTGCCGGGCGCACGCCCGGCGCACCTGCCGCTGCGTCGACTCCTCGTCCGCCGGACCGTCTTGACCGCGTGTCCGGGCCCGGGCGGCGTCCACGACCTTCCGCAGGATGTCGTACTGCCGGTTGGACAGCCCCATCGACTGGTAGTCGCCGTAGGAGTCGGGGCGGGCCGACAGCTCGCGTGCCCAGTAGCCGACGGCGCTCACGCACAATTCCTCGGCGGACAGGGCTGGTCGGGGCGCCGTCGGCGCGGACTCCGGGTGAGTGCCGCTCGGACCTGCCCGCCCCGGACCCGCTCGTCCCGTACCGGAGTTGCCGCAGCCGGCCACCACGACGGCGGCCAGTAACGGCGCGAGCAGCATCGGCGCGCGTGCGGACCGTCCCGGCGTGAACCGCGACCGCCGGCCCCGGCCAGGGGCCTCTCCCCGTCCCATGCTCCGACGCTAGGGTGCGGGGCGGGCGGAGGCAATGGCGCGGGCCGGGGCGGTGCGGGGGAGGGGTGCCGGGGCCGGCCGTGCGCGGCTCAGGCGGTGGGGGCCGCCGGTACCCCGTCGCCGGGGTTCACCTCACGCAGCATGCAGGTCAGCCGGGCGGTGCACACCCGCCGGTCCTGCTCGTCGCTGATCACGATCTCGTACGTCGCCGTCGAGCGGCCTCGGTGGACCGGGGTGGCCACCCCGGTGACCAGTCCGGTGCGGGCCCCGCGGTGGTGGGTGCAGTTCAGGTCGACGCCCACGGCGATCTTGGAGATGCCGCCGTGCAGCATCGAGCCGACCGATCCGAGCGTCTCGGCCAGTACCGCCGAGGCGCCGCCGTGCAGCAGGCCGTAGGGCTGGGTGTTGCCCTCCACGGGCATGGTGCCGACGACGCGGTCGGCGGACGCCTCCAGGATCTGGACGCCCATGCGCGTACCGAGGTGCCCGGCGGAGAACAGCGCGGGCAGGTCGACGCCGAGCGTGGCGTACTCGTCGACGACCTCCTGCGGGAACTGCACCTGCTGCTGCTCGCCCATGGGCCCGGCTCCGTTCGTTCGGGTTGTGCGTCTGTCGTGGTGATGTGTGTCTGTTCGCCTGTCGGCTCGGCTGAGCAAACGCTCAGTCGGCCGCCGATTGTTCCAGACGCACCACGACGGACTTGCTGGCCGGGGTGTTGCTGGTGTCCGCGGTGGCGTCGAGGGGCACCAGGACGTTGGTCTCCGGGTAGTAGGCGGCGGCGCAGCCCCGGGCCGTCGGGTAGTGGACGACGCGGAAGCCGGGGGCGCGGCGTTCGACGCCGTCCTTCCACTCGCTGACGAGGTCGGTGTAGGAGCCGTCCGCGAGTCCGAGCGCGTGGGCGTCGTCGGGGTTCACGAGGACGACGCGGCGGCCGTTCCTGATGCCCCGGTAGCGGTCGTCGAGGCCGTAGATGGTGGTGTTGTACTGGTCGTGGGAGCGCAGGGTCTGCAGCAGCAGGCGGCCTTCGGGCAGTGCCGGGTATTCGACGGGCGCTGCGGTGAAGTTGGCCTTGCCGGTGGCGGTGGGGAAGCGGCGTTCGTCGCGGGGTGCGTGGGGCAGGGCGAAGCCGGCCGGGTCGGCGACGCGTGCGTTGAAGTCCTCGAAGCCGGGGACGACGCGGGCGATGCGGTCGCGGACGGTGGCGTAGTCCTTCTCGAACTCTTCCCAGGGGGTGCGGCTGTCCTGGCCGAGGACGCGGCGGGCGAGGCGGCAGACGATGGCCGGTTCGGACAGGAGGTGGGGGCTCGCGGGTGTGAGGCGGCCGCGGGAGGCGTGGACCATGCCCATGGAGTCCTCGACGGTGACGAACTGTTCGCCGCTGTCCTGGAGGTCGCGCTCGGTGCGGCCGAGGGTGGGCAGGATCAGGGCGCGGGTGCCGGTGACGGCGTGGGAGCGGTTGAGTTTCGTCGAGACGTGGACGGTGAGGCGGGCGCGGCGCATGGCGGCCTCGGTGACGTCGGTGTCGGGGGAGGCGGACACGAAGTTGCCGCCCATGGCGAAGAAGACCTTGGCGTCGCCGTCGCGCAGGGCGCGGATGGCGCGTACGACGTCGTAGCCGTGTTCGCGGGGCGGGGCGAAGCCGAACTCCTTCTCCAGGGCGTCGAGGAAGGCGGGGGCGGGGCGTTCGAAGATGCCCATGGTGCGGTCGCCCTGCACGTTGGAGTGGCCGCGGACGGGGCAGACGCCGGCGCCGGGGCGGCCGATGTTGCCGCGGAGCAGGAGGAAGTTGACGACTTCGCGGATGGTGGGGACGGCGTGCTTGTGCTGGGTGAGGCCCATGGCCCAGCAGACGATGGTGCGCCGGGAGGCGAGGATCATCCGCAGGGCCTCGTCGATCCTGTCGCGGGTGAGGCCGGTGGCGGTGAGGGTCTCGTCCCAGTCGGCGGCGCGGGCGGCCGCGGTGAAGTCCTCGTATCCGTGGGTGTGTTCGCGGACGAAGTCCTCGTCGACGGCGCCCTCGGTGTCGAGGATCAGCTTGTTGAGGAGGCGGAAGAGGGCCTGGTCGCCGCCGAGGCGGATCTGCAGGAACAGGTCGGTGAGGGCGGCGCCCTTGATCATGCCCTTGGGGGTCTGCGGGTTCTTGAAGCGTTCCAGGCCGGCTTCGGGCAGCGGGTTGACGGTGATGATCTTCGCTCCGCCCGCCTTGGCCTTCTCCAGGGCGGAGAGCATCCGGGGGTGGTTGGTGCCCGGGTTCTGTCCGGCGACGATGATCAGGTCGGCCTGGTGGAGGTCGTCGAGCAGGACGCTGCCCTTGCCGACGCCGAGGGTCTCGGTGAGGGCGGATCCGGACGACTCGTGGCACATGTTGGAGCAGTCCGGCAGGTTGTTCGTGCCGAGTTCACGGGCGAACAGCTGGTACAGGAACGCTGCCTCGTTGCTGGTGCGGCCCGAGGTGTAGAAGAGGGCCTCGTCGGGGGAGCCGAGTGCGGCGATCTCCTCGGCGACGATGTCGAAGGCCTGTTCCCAGGACACCGGCTCGTAGTGGTCGGCGCCCTCGGCGAGGTACATGGGCCGGGTGAGGCGGCCCTGCTGGCCGAGCCAGTAGCCGCTGCGGGTGGCGAGGTCGGTGACGGAGTGCGCGGCGAAGAAGCCGGGGGTGACCCGGCGCAGGGTGGCCTCCTCGGCGACGGCCTTCGCGCCGTTCTCGCAGAACTCGGCGGTGTGCCGGTGCTCCGGTTCGGGCCAGGCGCAGCCGGGGCAGTCGAAGCCGTCCTTCTGGTTGACCCGCAGCAGGGTGAGCGCGGTGCGGCGGACGCCCATCTGCCGCTGGGCGATGCGCAGGGTGTGCCCGACGGCGGGCAGTCCTGCCGCGGCGTGCTTGGGCTCGGCGACCTGGGGGGCGTCCTGGACGGGATCACCCTTGGGCGGCTTGCTGGCCATCGCTGAACCCCTTCGCGTGCATGTGTGACCTGTGCGTCGATCCTCGCATGGGCCTCGGACGGTGACGCCGCCCGCTCCGGACCGGGGTGTGTACGGGGTGGCGGTGCCGGGTCCGGCGGGCGGGGCCGGGGGCGGACGGTGCCTCGTTGTCGGTGGGGCGTGGCAGGATCGGGGGCGTGGCAGAAACAGCATCGAAGAAGACCGAGAAGACCTCCGGCACGCGTCCGCGGCTGATGCTCATGGACGGGCACTCGCTGGCGTACCGTGCGTTCTTCGCGCTGCCCGCGGAGAATTTCACGACCGCGACGGGCCAGCCGACGAACGCGATCTACGGCTTCGCGTCGATGCTGGCGAACACGCTGCGCGACGAGGCGCCCACGCATTTCGCGGTGGCGTTCGACGTGTCCCGCAAGACGTGGCGGTCCGAGGAGTTCACCGAGTACAAGGCGAACCGGTCGAAGACGCCGGACGAGTTCAAGGGGCAGGTCGAGCTGATCGGCGAGCTGCTGGACGCGATGCGTGCGGAGCGGTTCGCGGTGGAGGGGTTCGAGGCCGACGACGTCATCGCGACGCTGGTCACGCAGGCGGAGGCCGCGGGTTTCGAGGTGCTGGTCGTCACCGGTGACCGGGACTCGTTCCAGCTGGTGAGCGAGCACACGACGGTGCTGTATCCGACGAAGGGTGTCTCGGAGCTGACCCGGTTCACCCCGGAGAAGGTCTTCGAGAAGTACGGGCTGACGCCCGCGCAGTACCCGGACTTCGCCGCGCTGCGCGGTGACCCGTCGGACAACCTGCCGGGTATTCCGGGTGTCGGTGAGAAGACGGCCGCGAAGTGGATCAATCAGTTCGGTTCGTTCGCGGAGCTGGTCGAGCGGGTCGACGAGGTCAAGGGCAAGGCGGGGCAGAACCTCCGGGACCATCTGGAGGCGGTGAAGCTGAACCGCCGTCTCACGGAGATGGTGCGTGACGTGGAGCTGCCCAGGACGGTCACCGACCTGGAGCGGGCGGCGTACGACCGCACGGCCGTCGCGATGGTCCTGGACACCCTGGAGATCCGCAATCCGTCGCTGCGGGAGCGGCTGCTGGCCGTGGATCCGGGTGGCGAGGAGGCGGAGGAGACGCCGGTCGTCGCGGGTGTGGAGCTGGACGGCAGGGTGCTCGGTGCGGGTGAGCTGGCGCCGTGGCTGGCCGAGTACGGCGTGGAGGTTCTGGGGCTCGCCTCGGTCGACGCGTGGGCGCTGGGCGCGGGCGCGGTGGCCGAGGTCGCGCTGGCCGCCGCGGGGGGTGCCGCCGCCTGGTTCGATCCGTCGGGGCTGGACGAGGCCGACGAGAACGCGTTCGCGGGGTGGCTCGCCGATCCCGCCCGCCCGAAGGTGCTGCACAACGCGAAGGGCGCGATGCGGGTCTTCGCCGAGCACGGCTGGAGCGTCGAGGGCGTGTCCATGGACACCGCGCTCGCCGCGTACCTGGTGAAGCCGGGCCGTCGTTCCTTCGCGCTGGACGCGCTGTCGCTGGAGTACCTGGGCAGGGAGCTGGCGCCCGCCGCCGCGGCCGACGGGCAGCTGGCCTTCGGCACGGACGAGGAGGCCGAGGCCGAGGCGCTCATGGTGCAGGCCCGCACGATCCTCGACCTGGGTGAGGCGTTCGGCCAGAAGCTGGCCGAGGTCGGCGCGGCGGACCTGCTGCGTGACATGGAGCTGCCGACGTCGGCGCTGCTGGCCCGCATGGAGCGGCACGGCATCGCCGCCGACCGCGCCCACCTGGAGGCCATGGAGCAGATGTTCGCGGGCGCGGTGCAGCAGGCCGTGAAGGAGGCGCACGCCTCGGTGGGGCACGAGTTCAACCTCGGTTCGCCCAAGCAGCTGCAGGAGGTCCTCTTCGGCGAGCTGGGCCTGCCGAAGACGAAGAAGACGAAGACGGGCTACACCACGGACGCGGACGCGCTGGCCTGGCTGGCCGGCCAGACCGACCACGAGCTGCCCGTGATCATGCTCCGTCACCGTGAGCAGGCCAAGCTGCGGGTCACGGTCGAGGGGCTGATCAAGACGATCGCCGCGGACGGCCGCATCCACACGACGTTCAACCAGACGGTCGCCGCGACCGGCCGGCTGTCGTCCACGGATCCGAACCTGCAGAACATCCCCGTCCGCACGGACGAGGGCCGCGCCATCCGCCGCGGGTTCGTCGTCGGCGAGGGCTTCGAGTCGCTGCTCACGGCCGACTACAGCCAGATCGAGCTGCGTGTGATGGCGCACCTGTCCGAGGACGAGGGCCTGATCGAGGCGTTCACCTCCGGCGAGGACCTGCACACCACCGTCGCCTCGCAGGTGTTCTCCGTGGAGCGGTCCGCCGTCGACGCGGAGATGCGCCGCAAGATCAAGGCGATGTCGTACGGACTGGCGTACGGGCTGTCGGCGTTCGGTCTGTCCCAGCAGCTGAACATCGAGGCGGGTGAGGCGCGCGCGCTGATGGACACCTACTTCGAGCGGTTCGGCGGGGTGCGGGACTATCTGCGCCGCGCCGTCGAGGAGGCCCGGGCGACGGGGTACACCGAGACCCTGTTCGGTCGCCGCCGCTATCTGCCCGACCTGAACAGCGACAACCGTCAGCGTCGTGAGACGGCCGAGCGCATGGCGTTGAACGCCCCGATCCAGGGCACCGCCGCCGACATCGTCAAGATCGCGATGCTCAAGGTGGGCGAGGCGCTGACCGAGGCCGGCCTGAGCAGCCGCATGCTTCTCCAGGTCCATGACGAGGTCGTCCTGGAGGTCGCCCCCGGTGAGCGGGACCGGGCCGAGGAGCTCGTGCGCCGGGAGATGGCCTCCGCGGTCACGCTGCGGGCGCCCCTGGACGTGTCGGTGGGCACGGGTGCGGACTGGGAGTCGGCGGCGCACTGAGTGCGCGCCGCCGGGGGCCCGCGGGAGCCGTCACCCGCGTGGCCCCCGCGAACACGCCCCCGGTCCGGGGGCGCCGTCAGGATGCGGGCATGGGTATACGCCTGCTCCACCGCCGCGCGGCCCTGATCGCGGCCGTCGCCGCGATGCCGCCCGCCGCACGGTCCGCCGTCGCGCGGGACGCGAGCGCCGCGCAGTTGCGCACTCCGTGCCGTTCGCCCCGTGGTCCCGCCCTAGCCGCCCGTCTCGGCCGTGATCTGCGGGCGGCGCTGTCGGCGCGGCCCGTCCCGGCGCTGGTGCTGCCGGAGCACGACGCCGAGGCGGCGCTGAGCTGTGACGCCGTGAGCCGGCGCCGGGAGGAGGACGCGGCGGCGGACGGCACCCGGACGCTGGTCACGGACGTCCGGGAGGCCGCCTCGCGAGGCCGTGCGCACGGCAGACGGCTGCTGGCGAGGGCCCGCGTCGGCAGGCGCCGCGAGACAGGACGCCGAGGTGCAGGCCGCCGAGGTGGGGGACGCCGGGACTCAGGACGTCGGGGCGGCCGGTCCGCGCGTCGGCACGGTCGCCTGCGCGCGCGGTTCACGGCGCACCTGGCAGGACACCGCACCGTTCACGCCCGGCCCTCTGCCGGCGCCGCCACGGCCCGCGCCGGCCGGGGCGGACGGCCGGGGGCGGGGTACGGCTGGTGGGTGCACACCGTCGACGTCGGCCCCCTCACCGGCGCCCACCGCACCTACCGCGTCGTCGTCCTGCCGCCCGACGCCCTGGCACGGAACGTCCCGGGCCGGGACCGGGGACCCCGGTCCGCCCACGGCTCACGGCCCCCGGCCGCACCGTCGTCCCACCGGCCGCCCGCCGGCGGCCCGGTGCTCCCGTACGGTCCGGCCGCCCCCTACCGGATCCGCGCCCTCGGCCGTATCGCACGGGTTGTGCGCCGCGGGATCACCGCCCTCGGCGGGATCAGCGCAGCGACGCGGGACGGCTGGGCTCCGTGCCCGGCTCCGCACGGCCCGCGGCCGTACGGGCCGCCGCACGGCCGGGGCGAGCCGGGGCCGGGCGCCACCGCCTGACCACGGCCGCGTACAGCAGCAGCCCGGCCACCAGCCCCGCCGGAAGGACCACCAGCGAGCGACCCGCAGGCCCGCGCCGGCCAGCGCGCAGCACCCGATCACGGCGATCGCCGCCGGCCGGTCCGCTCCCCGCAGCACGGGAACGCCGACGGGTCCGGCCGGCGGTGTCCGGCGCAGGGCGGTCACCGCGAAGCAGAGGATCACGACGGCCGCCACCGCCGAACCCCCGTACTGCAGATACCAGTACAGCGGCGAGCCCGCCACCTCCCGTCCCAGGACCGGCAGCAGCCGCATGCCCCACCGGTCGAGGTGCGTGAACGCGTCCCACACGACGTGCGTCAGCGCGCCGAGCACGGCGGAGGCGTACCACCGCAGGACCAGTGCCGGGCGCGGGTGTTCGCGTGCGGCGCCGCAGCGCAGCAGGGCGGCGGCCCGCCCCTGGCGGGCGCGCGGCAGCAGGGCCACCAGCGGCTCCCGCAGGACCAGCCAGATCCCCACCAGCGCCCAGGCGATCGGCACATCGACGGTGAGGACACCGGCGAAGGAGTGCGTGACCGTGCCGAACTCCATGGCCCCGGACAGCACACTCGCCGCGTAGTAGGTCATGTCGGGCGCGAACGAACCGGCGATCAGGACGGCGGGCACCAGCGGCCCCCGCCCCGTCCCGTCGCGGCGCACGGCGGGCAGCACGGCCGCCGCATGGCTGAGAGTGAACGGCACGTCGGCCCCCGCGACTGCTCATGATCGGACCTGTTGGCCGGTGATCACGGACGCCAGTATGCGGGATGTGCGCAAATGCCCGGCGTGCAGTGGCCCCGGCGGCGCCCCGTGAGGCATCACGTATGGCCAACTGGTGAAAACCGGGCGGGAACCGGTGCCCAGGCGCGACAAGTTGTCGTAGGGTCACCTGGGTTGCATTCGCGCGAGGCGCGGCCGGCCGTCAAGGGAGGGGTTCACTCGATGGGGGCGCATTTCGGCAGGAGGCTGCGCACGGGCGCGGCTACCACCGCCGTGGCCGCGCTGGCGGTCGCCGCACTGTCCGCGTCGCAGGCTCCGGGAGTGACCACCGACGCCCAGGGCAGACAGATATCCGACACGCAGCCCTCCCCGGACGGCGGCGACAGCGGCGGCGCGCCCGGCGACTCGTCGTACTACACCGACCTGCCCCCGCTCAACAGCCCGTCCCCGGCGCCCGGTTCGGGCGGCTCGTCGGGTGCGGCCGGTGACGAGTCCGGCATCCCCGCGACCGTTCTCGACGCCTACAAGAAGGCCGAGAGCTCGCTGCGCGAGTCCAAGCCGGGCTGCAACCTGCCCTGGCAGCTCCTCGCGGCCATCGGTCACGTCGAGTCGGGCCACGCGCGCGGCGGACGCGTCGACGCCGACGGCACCACGTACGCACCGATCCTCGGGCCGGTCCTCAACGGCGTCGGGTTCGCGAACATCAGCGACACCGACCACGGCGCCTACGACGGCGACCGCGTCCACGACCGCGCGGTCGGGCCGATGCAGTTCATCCCGTCCACCTGGGCCTGGGCCGGCCGGGACGGCAACGGCGACGGCAAGAAGGACCCCAACAACGTCTACGACGCGGCCCTGGCCGCCGGCCACTACCTGTGCCGCGCCGGCCGCGACCTCTCCGTCCAGGCGGAGATGAACCAGGCGATCCTCAGCTACAACCAGTCGCAGGAGTACCTGAACCTGGTCCTGACGTGGCTGGAGTACTACCGCAAGGGCACCCACGAGGTACCGGACGGCACGGGCACGGTGCCGTCGCACCGCAACGACGACACCGCGGTGGACCCGGGCCCCCTGCCCTCGGTGCCGGGCACCCCCACCGCGCCGCACACGCCCTCCACGCCGAGCACACCGAGTACGCCCTCCACGCCGAGCACTCCGGACACGCCGAAGCCGGACGAGCCGGACACGCCCACCACGCCGCCGGGCACCCCCACCGACACGGTGCACCACCTCGAGAACGCCGGGACGGCGAAGCTCACCGCGACGGCCGGGGACACCTTCGGCAAGAGGATCACCGTGCGGGCCGAGACCAAGGCCGGCAAGGCCGTGCCGAAGGTCCGGGTGCGGTTCACGATCGTCGGCGACACGGACACCACCTTCACCGGTGGTGAGAGCGTCGCCACCGTCCTGACCACCAGCGCGGGAACCGCCACGGCGCCCTCCCTGAAGGCGGGGGAGAAGACGGGCGGCTTCACCGTCCACGCCGCCGTGGTGGGCCGCTCCGTCGGCATGGACTTCACGGCGACCGTGACAGCCCGTCAGGCCGACGCCCTCACCCGTACCGGCGACGCCGCCCTGACCTGCGTGCCGGGCGGCACGTTCGCGGACCGGGTGAGCGTGAAGGCCACCTACAAGGGCGCCGTCGCGGGCAAGGTCGCGGCCACCGCGACGCTCGTCAAGTCGGCGGACGACCCGGCCGTCAACGACAAGGGCCCCTACTTCAAGGACGCCGACGACAAGCCCGTACGCACCCTGACCGGTCTCAGCACGGACGCCGACGGCGCCCTCGTACTGCCGAAGCTGTACGCGGACGACACCACCGGCACGTTCCTGCTCCGGATCACCACCACGGGCGGGGCGACGCTCACCGTCGAGCTCGAGGTGGCCGCCGCCGGCTCGGCGACGCCGACCGCGTCGGCCTCCCCGTCCGCCTGAATCCCGGCCGGACCGCTTGAGCCCCGGCCTGGACCGCCGGACGCCCGCCCCGGGCATCCGGTGGCCGGGGCGGGGCCGGACGCCTGACGCCGGCGTCGGTCACCGTCTGAGCCTCGCGTTCGTGAACCGCGTAGGCTCGGCGGTCGCGGGATCCTCGGGCCACGGGTGCCTGGGGTAGCGTCCGCGCAGCTCCGCCCGGACCGCCCGGTACCCGTCCGCCCAGAACGAGGCCAGGTCGGCGGTGACGGCGGCGGGCCGTCCGGCCGGTGAGAGCAGATGCACCAGCACCGGCACACCGGCGACCCGGGGCGTGCCGGCCGCCCCGAACATCTCCTGCAGCTTCACCGCGAGCACGGGCCGCTCCGGATCGGTGTAGTCGACCCGGATCCGGGAGCCGCTCGGCACCTCGATCCGCTCGGGCGCGAGCTCGTCGAGCCGCGCCGCCTCACCCGTCGCCCACGGGAGCAGCCGGCCCAGGGCCTGCCCGGCGTCGATCCGGCCCAGATCGGCCCGCCGCCGCGCCCGGCTCAGCTCGGGCTCCAGCCACTCGTCCACGCGCGCGTGCAGGGCGTCGTCGGACACGTCGGGCCAGGGCGCCCCCTCGTGGAGGCGGAGGAAGGCCAGCCGCCGGCGCAGGCTCTTGGCACCCGGTGACCACCGCAGCAACGCGGGCCCCTCGGCCCGCAGCCCTTCGACGAGCGCCTCGCGTACCAGTCCGGGGTCGGGGTCGCGCAGCGGACGCACCGTCAGCTCCACGGCCCCCAGCCGCTCGACGCGCCGGGCGAGCACGTCCCCGTCCGTCCAGCGGACCTCCTCGCCCTCGTCGTACAGCGCCCCCGCGGCCCGCCGCGCGGTCGCCTCGTCGACGACGGCGCCGAGCCGCACGCGCGCGTGCCCCGCGCCCACGGGCCGGTCGGCCACCGCGACGGCGATCCAGGGCGCGCCCCGCAACGCCGACCCGGCCCCGGCCTCGGCCCGGGTCCCGGACAGCATGAGGTAGGCCCCGCCCTGGTCCCGGGCGACCCGTTCGGGGAAGGCGAGAGCGGCCACCAGTCCCGCGGCCCGGTCGTCCCCGCCCCCCGAGGCGGTCCCGGCGGCAGCGGCCGCCGCGCGCCCCCGGCCGTCCCCGGCGCCGGCCGCGTCCGGGCCACCGGCCTTCGCCCCGGCGCCCGCGCGGCGCGGCCCGCTCGCGCCTCCCGCCGCCCCGGAGGCCGCGGTGCGCAGACGGCGGGACTCCGCGCGCCAGCGGGCGGCGTAGGCGTCCCCGCCGCTGCGGGCGGTGCGCCAGGCCGCGGCGAGGTCGTCGCCGTACTCCCGCGGAGGTTCCTCGCTCAGCAGTGCCACCACCTCCGCGGCGCGCTCCGCGCCGACCTCCGGGGCCGCGTCCAGCAGTGCCCGGGCCAGCCGGGGATGCAGGCCGAGCCGGGACATCCGCGCGCCCCGGTCCGTGGCCCGCCCCGCCGCGTCGACCGCGCCGACGGCCGCCAGCAGCGTGCGCGCCGCCGTCATCGCCCCGCCCGGAGGCGGGTCGAGCAGGGCCAGACCGGACGCGTCGGGGTCACCCCAGCACGCCGCCTGCAGCGCGAACGCCGCCAGGTCGGCCACCTTGATCTCGGGGGCCGGGAAACGTGGCAGCCGGGTGTCCTCGGCCTCGGTCCAGCAGCGGTACACGGCGCCGGGGGCCTCGCGCCCGGCGCGTCCCGCGCGCTGCCGTCCCGCCGCCTGCGAGGCCCGCACCGTCGTCAGCGCGCTCAGCCCGCGCGCGTGGTCGACGCGGGGCTCCCGCGCGAGGCCGGAGTCCACGACGGCCCGCACCCCGGGGACCGTCAGCGACGACTCGGCCACCGAGGTCGCCAGCACCACCCGGCGGCGCGCGCCGGGGGACAGCACGGCGTCCTGCACGGCGGCCGGCGCCCGGCCGTGCACCTGGAGGACCTCGATGGCACCGAGTCCGCCCAGCAGGCCGGCGACCCGCGTGATCTCGCCGACCCCGGGGAGGAAGCACAGCACGTCCCCCGCGCGTTCCGACAGGGCCCGCCGCACCACCGACGCCACATGCGTCAGCAGCGCCGGGTCCACCCGCATCCCGTGCGGCGGCCGTACCGGGCGCGCGGGCGGCGCCCAGACCACGTCCACCGGATACGACACGCCCTCCGCCTCCACCACCGGCACGTCACCGAGCAGCCGCGCCCAGCCCTCGGCGTCGGTCGTCGCGGAGGCGGCCACCAGCCACAGGTCGGGACGGAGCGCGGCCCGTACGTCCAGCAGGAACGCCGCCACCGTGTCCGCGTCCAGATGCCGCTCGTGGCACTCGTCGAGGACGACGGCGTCGACGTCCGCCAGTTCCTGGTCGTGCTGCAGCCGCTGCAGCAGCACGCCGGTCGTGACGACCTCCACGCGCGCGCGTGGACCCACGACACGCTCCCCGCGCACGGTGAAGCCCACGCTCTCGCCGACCTTCTCGCCGAGCAGCCACGCCATCCGTCGCGCCGCCGCCCGCGCCGCGATCCGCCGGGGCTCGGCGACCACGACACGGCGGGCCGGGCCCTCGCCGAGCAGACCGGCGAGGGCGAGCGGCACCAGGGTGGTCTTGCCGGTGCCGGGCGGTGCGACGAGGACGGCGGCGCCGCGCTCGTCCAGACGGCCGCGCAGGGCGGGCAGCGCGCCGCGTACGGGCAGCGGTTCCAGGGCGTCGTAACGGATCACGCCCCCAGTCTCGTACGAGCGCCCGCGCGGGTCACCGCCCCGTTCCCGTACGGACGCCCGCGAGGGTCACCGCCCGCGGGTCACGCCCGCTCGCAGACGAGGATCGCCGTCCCCGGGATCAGGTTGCCGCGCAGCGGGGACCAGCCGCCCCACTCCTGGGTGTTCCAGGCGGGCCACTCCGGCTCGACGAGGTCGACGAGCCGGAAGCCGCCGGCCACCACGTCCCGCACCCGGTCGCCGATCGTCCGGTGGTGCTCCACGTACACGGCGCGCCCCTCCTCGTCCTGCTCGACGTACGGAGTGCGGTCGAAGTAGGACGCGGACACGGACAGACCCTCGGGGCCCGGCTCGTCGGGGAACGCCCAGCGCACCGGATGCGTCACGGAGAAGACGAAGCGCCCGCCGGGACGCAGCACCCGGTGGACCTCCCGCAGGACCCGGACCGGGTCGGCGACGAACGGCAGCGCCCCGTACGCCGAGCACGCGAGGTCGAAGGAGCCGTCGGCGAACGGCAGGGCGCCCGCGTCGGCCTCCACCAGGGGCACGGCCCCGCCGATCCGCAGCGCGTGCTGCAGCTGGCGGTGGGAGAGGTCCAGGGCCACCGGCCGCGCCCCCTGCGCGGCCAGCCACCGCGAACACTGGGCGGCGCCGGCGCCGATCTCCAGGACGTCCCTGCCCTTGAGGTCCTCGGCGGGGCCGAGGAGCTCGGCCTCGACCTCGTCCAGCCCCTCCGGGCACCACACGAAGCGGTCGTCGCCCAGGAACGTGCCGTGCTCGGTCTGGTAGTCGTCCGCGTTCCGGTCCCACCAGCCGCGGTTGGCACGGGAACTCTCCGTGACGTCCGCCGTACGCCGGGTGGCTTCGGGTTCGAACGGTTCGGGCTCTTGGATGATCGGCTCCCTCGTAATAGTCTGCGGCTCTTCCGGCAGGCCCGTCCCGGCGCGGTCACGGAGGGGACATCGAGGGCCCGCGTGGCCTCGTGGGACTGGTCTTGTGCCGGTTTTGCGCCGATTGGCCCCGGGTGTGCGCCTTCGCGCATTGACCCTGCCCGGCTGCCCCCGTATGCTACAAGTTGCGCTGCGGGCCTGCGCTCCTCAGACGTAGCAGGCTGCGCTCGCATCTGTATGTATGTCCCCTCGGTTGTCGAGGCGCCACCGGCCGTGTCCTTCGCGGGCACGATCCGGATCCTGGCGCTTCCTTGGCTGTCCGGCCTTCTGCAGAGCGAAACGGGCTCCCGGCGTAAGCAGTACCTACGACTCACTGTCCGTACCGGAGCCCTTTCCCACATGACGAGCAGCACCGAGACCACCGCCACCACCCCGCAGGTTGCGGTCAACGACATCGGTAACGAGGAAGCATTCCTCGCCGCGATCGACGAGACGATCAAGTACTTCAACGACGGCGACATCGTCGACGGCGTCATCGTGAAGGTCGACCGGGACGAGGTCCTGCTCGACATCGGTTACAAGACCGAAGGTGTCATCCCGAGCCGCGAGCTCTCGATCAAGCACGACGTCGACCCGAACGAGGTCGTCAAGGTCGGCGACGAGATCGAGGCCCTGGTTCTCCAGAAGGAGGACAAGGAAGGCCGCCTGATCCTCTCGAAGAAGCGCGCCCAGTACGAGCGCGCCTGGGGCACCATCGAGAAGATCAAGGAAGAGGACGGCATCGTCACCGGTACCGTCATCGAGGTCGTCAAGGGTGGTCTCATCCTCGACATCGGCCTCCGTGGCTTCCTGCCGGCTTCTCTCGTCGAGATGCGCCGTGTCCGCGACCTCCAGCCCTACGTGGGCAAGGAGCTTGAGGCCAAGATCATCGAGCTGGACAAGAACCGCAACAACGTGGTCCTGTCCCGCCGTGCCTGGCTGGAGCAGACCCAGTCCGAGGTCCGCCAGACGTTCCTCACGACCCTGCAGAAGGGTCAGGTCCGCTCCGGCGTCGTCTCCTCGATCGTCAACTTCGGTGCCTTCGTGGACCTGGGTGGCGTCGACGGTCTGGTGCACGTCTCCGAGCTCTCCTGGAAGCACATCGACCACCCGTCCGAGGTTGTCGAGGTCGGCCAGGAAGTCACCGTCGAGGTCCTCGACGTCGACATGGACCGCGAGCGCGTCTCCCTGTCGCTCAAGGCGACGCAGGAAGACCCGTGGCAGCAGTTCGCCCGTACGCACCAGATCGGTCAGGTCGTCCCGGGTAAGGTCACGAAGCTCGTCCCGTTCGGTGCGTTCGTCCGCGTGGACGAGGGCATCGAGGGTCTGGTCCACATCTCCGAGCTGGCCGAGCGCCACGTGGAGATCCCGGAGCAGGTCGTCCAGGTCAACGACGAGATCTTCGTCAAGGTCATCGACATCGACCTCGAGCGCCGCCGCATCAGCCTCTCGCTGAAGCAGGCCAACGAGGCCTTCGGTGCCGACCCGGCCTCGGTCGAGTTCGACCCGACGCTGTACGGCATGGCCGCGTCGTACGACGACCAGGGCAACTACATCTACCCCGAGGGCTTCGACCCCGAGACCAACGACTGGCTCGAGGGCTACGAGACCCAGCGCGAGGTGTGGGAGACCCAGTACGCCGAGGCGCAGACGCGCTTCGAGCAGCACCAGGCGCAGGTCATCAAGTCCCGCGAGGCGGACGCTCAGGCCGAGGCCGAGGGCACGGCCACCCCGGGTGCGGCTCCGGCCGCCTCCGGTGGCGGTTCGTACTCCTCGGAGTCGGACGACAACTCCGGCGCCCTGGCGTCGGACGAGGCGCTGGCCGCCCTCCGCGAGAAGCTCGCCGGCGGCCAGAGCTGACCGCTCACCGCTAGGCAGTAGCCGACCGGCCGAGGCCCGCACCCTTTCGGGGGTGCGGGCCTCGGCGCGTTCGTCATGGGCGCGTTCGTCACGGGCGTGCTCGTCACGGGCGTGCTCGTCAGGGCGCGTCCGTCCTGGGGAACCGGCGACCCGCGCGAGCGGCGCCGGCCGGTGAGTGGCACCTCGGGGGCGACGCCGGGGAATGTCCGTGCCCGGTGACACGTTGTGCAGTACGAACACGAGGAGGAGCGGTCACAGTGCTTGATCCGCAGGGTTTGTACGCATGGGAGCCGAAGGGCCTGGCCGTCGTCGACACGGCGCTCGCGCAGGAGTCGGCCGGCCTGGTCATGCTCTACCACTTCGACGGATACATCGACGCGGGCGAGACCGGCGACCAGATCGTCGACCGGCTGCTCGATTCGCTGCCCCACCAGGTCGTGGCCCGCTTCGACCACGACCGGCTCGTGGACTACCGGGCCCGCCGCCCGCTGCTCACGTTCCAGCGCGACCGGTGGACCGACTACGAGGAGCCCACCCTGGAGGTGCGCCTCGTCCAGGACGCCACGGGTGCGCCCTTCCTGCTGCTGTCCGGCCCCGAGCCGGACGTCGAGTGGGAGCGCTTCGCGGCCGCCGTACGGCAGATCGTCGAGCGCCTCGGCGTCCGCCTCTCCGTCAACTTCCACGGCATCCCCATGGGCGTCCCGCACACTCGCCCCGTGGGCCTCACCCCGCACGGCAACCGCACCGACCTGGTGCCGGGCCACCGCAGCCCCTTCGAGGAGGCGCAGGTCCCCGGAAGCGCCGAGTCCCTCATCGAGTACCGGCTCATGGAGGCCGGGCACGACGTCCTCGGAGTCGCCGCGCACGTCCCGCACTACGTCGCCCGCTCCCCGTACCCGGACGCCGCGCTGACCGTCCTGGAGGCGATCACCGCCGGTACGGGCCTGGTGCTGCCCGGCATCGCGCACGCCCTGCGCACCGAGGCGCACCGCACCCAGACCGAGATCGACCGGCAGATCCAGGAGGGCGACGAGGAGCTGGTCGCCCTCGTCCAGGGCCTGGAGCACCAGTACGACGCCGCGGCGGGCGCCGAGACCCGCGGGAACATGCTGGCCGAGCCGGTGGAGATCCCGTCCGCCGACGAGATCGGCCTGGAGTTCGAGCGCTTCCTCGCCGAACGCGAGGGCGACCTCTGAGGGGGAGTCGGACGGCGGGGGCGACCTCTGAGTGGGGACGCCGGACCGGCCGTCCGGATCCGCCGGGTACCGCCTAAGCTTCCGCTCATGCTGAAAGTAGGCCTGACCGGCGGCATCGGCGCCGGCAAGAGCGAGGTGTCCCGGCTGCTGGTCGGGCACGGCGCGGTGCTGGTCGACGCGGACGCCGTCGCCCGCGAGGTCGTGGCCCCCGGGACGCCCGGCCTCGCCGCGGTCGCCGGCGCCTTCGGCGAGGAGGTCCTCGCACCCGACGGCACCCTGGACCGGCCGAAGCTCGGCTCGATCGTGTTCGCCGACCCCGGGAAGCTCGCCGTGCTGAACTCGATCGTGCACCCGCTGGTGGGCGCGCGTTCCCGCGAACTGGAGAGCGCCGCAGCCGAGGACGCCGTCGTCGTCCACGACGTTCCGCTGCTCACCGAGAACGGTCTCGCCTCGCTCTACGACCTCGTGATCGTCGTCGACGCGAGCCCCGCGACGCAGCTCGACCGGCTCGTACGGCTGCGCGGCATGACCGAGGACGACGCCCGCGCCCGGATGGCCGCCCAGGCCGCGCGCGAGGACCGCCTGAGGATCGCGGACATCGTCATCGACAACGACGTGCCCCTCCCGGATCTGCAGCGGCGTGTGCGGGAGGTCTGGGACGGGCTCGCCCGCCGGGCCGCAGCGGGGCCGGAATAGCCGCAGGAGTCCGGGCGTTGACGTGGACCGAAGAGGGAAGGACTCAGCCGTGCCCCAGATCAGCGGTTCCAGCGGACGCACTCCCGAGACCCACGTCATCGACTTCCGCGCCGCCGAGCAGCTGCTCGCCGCGCGTGATCCCAGGGGCGCGGTGAAGCTGCTCGACCCGGTCGTCGCAGCCCACCCCGAGAACACGGCCGCGCGGCTGCTGCGCGCGCGTGCCTTCTTCGCCGCCGCGCAACTGCGTCCCGCCGAGCTGGAATTCACCATCGTGCTGGAGCGGGAGCCGGACAACGCCTTCGCGCACTTCGCGCTCGCCCGCACCTACGAGCGCCAGCTCCGCCCGGAGCAGGCGAAGCGGCACTTCCGTCTCGCGGCGGCCCTCGACCCGAACCCCCAGTACCTGGAAGCGGCCCGCTTCGACACGTGAGCCGCGCGGGGCGCCGTGTCCGCCGGTCTAGGGGAGGCGGTGTTCGGGCGGCCGGTAGGGCGGGATGTCGGGGCCCGGCTGGTAGTGCGGGCCCTGGCGGATGTGCCGCAGGATCACGGTCATGTCGACGGTGCAGATCAGCCACAGCACCCCGCACGCGGCAGCCCAGCCGGGCTGCCCGACGAGGGCGAACCCGGCCGTCCCGGAGATCGCCCAGACCAGCCCCCAGACACTCAGCCAGAGGCGGAGGCGCAGAGCGCTGCGCGCTGTCATCGGTTCATTGCCTGTACGCATTCTGACCACTGCTCCCGCACCGATCATCGCTCCTACCGGGAACCGTACTCCTCGCGCCGCACGTTCCCCAGGGGAGAGCCGGTGGCACGGACGGGGGAGGGCGACGAGATGGGCCTTGAGACGCGCGCGGGGTACGGAGGGACGGGGCCAGGGGCGATCACGCCGGACGGCTGCGCGGTCGAGCTGTACGCGCGCCTGCCGGTCGGGGACGAGCCGGACGTCATCGCCGCCGCCGTGCCCGGCGGGGCGCACATCCTCGAACTGGGCAGCGGAGTCGGGCGGATGACCCACCCGCTGCTGGATCGGGGGTTCACGGTCACGGCCGTCGACGAGTCCGCGGACATGCTGGAGCGGGTGCGCGGGGCGCGTACGGTGCGCTGCCCGATCGAGGAGCTGGACCTCGGCGAGACGTTCGACGTGGTGATGCTCGCGTCGTTCCTCGTGCACGCCGGGGACGTCGAGGTGCGCCGCGGGCTGCTCAGAACGTGCGCACGCCACGTCCGGCCGGACGGCTGCGTACTGATCCAGCGCGAGGGGGAGGACTATCACACGAATCTGCCCCGTGAGCGCGTCGACCCCAGCGGTTTCACCCTGCGCATGCTCTCGGCGGACCCTGTCGGGGACGGGGTCGATTCGGTGCGCGCGGAGTATGTGTTCCCGGACGCCGTCTGGACCCAGACGTTCCTGGCCCGCCCGCTGAGCAGGGAGCAGTTCGAAGAGGCGCTGGCGGAGGCGGGACTGCGGGTGGACGCGTACCTGACGGAGGACCGGGTGTGGGTGCGGGCGGTACCGGCGGGGCCGGGCAGCCTGTCTGGCGGACGCGGTGCCGACGCGCGCCCGTGACCGCCAGGCCGTGAACGTTCCGTTCACTGGCGATGAGTTTCGCACCGTCGCCCGGTCTCCTTCTGTGACAGCGGCACGGCGCCGCCGACCGGCGCCGTGCATCACGGCACCGCTTCACACAGGAGATCTCCATGTCCGAGACCACCGTCCCCCTCGCCCAGGTCGCGTCCCCCTCCGCCGCCCGGACCGCCGCGCAGGGACGCCGTGACGCCGCCCGCGTTCCCCGGTCCCGCGGTGCCGGGCTGTCGCTGGGCGCGCTGCAGATCGTGCTCGCCCTCTTCTACGGGGTCGCGAGCGCTCTGCCCAAGCTGATGGCGCACCCGAGCGCCGTCGAGCCGTTCGAGGAGCTGGGCTGGGGCGACCCGGGCATGTACGCCATCGGCGCGCTGGAGCTGGCCGGGGCCGTCGCCCTGGTGATCCCGCTGCTGTCCTCGGTGGCCGCGACGGCACTCGGCGCGCTGATGGTGGGCGCGTTCGTCGTGAACCTCATGGTGCTGCACGGTCCGTACGTGGTTACCCCGCTGGTCCTGATCCTGCCGCTCGCCGTGATCGCCTGGGCCCGGCGCCACCACACGGTGGAGCTGATCCGGCTGGTGCGACGACGCGTCTGAGTCCGACGCGAGCGCGAGTGGGGGCTCCCCGGCCGCCGGGGAGCCCCTACTCGCGCTGTTGTCTCGTCAATGGTGCTGCGGGCGGCCGGGCGCGATGTCGTCCGGGGTGGAGTCGGGGGCGCCGAATCCGCGCAGGCGTTCCAGCTCGCGGCGGTCGCGCTTGGTCGGGCGGCCGGCTCCGCGATCGCGGATGCCCGCCGGGGCCACGGCCTCGCGGGGCGGTGGCGGCGGACTGTTGTCGACGTAGCACTCGACCGCGACGGGCGCGCCGACCCGCTTGCGGATCACACGCTTCACGATCACCACCCTCTCGCGGCCGCCGTGCCGCAGGCGCACCTCGTCGCCGGCACGCACCCCGTAGGCGGGCTTGACGCGCTCGCCGTTCACCCGGACGTGCCCGCCGCGGCAGGCGGTGGCGCCCATGGAACGGGTCTTGACCAGGCGTACGGACCAGATCCAGCTGTCGACGCGCACGCTCTCGCCGGCCGCCGGTCCGGCGGCCGCGACCGCGTCGGCGCCGCCCGCTCCGCGGCCGTCGTCCCTGCCCTCGTCAGCGTCCTCAGATGCCATGCCCCCGACGATAGCTCTCCGGGACGGCCGCACCGGACCGCTTTTTCCGTCCCCGCACCAGCCCGCACCCGCCCGCGCCTTCCCCTCGCCCGGCCCGTGGCCGCCGGGCGAGGGGCGTCGGCGGCCCGTCACCCCGGCCGTACGGTGGAGCCATGGACGGCGTGGACGGTACGGGCGGTACGGACGGCGGCGGCAGGGCGGACGGCAAGGCGGTCGCGGACGGCAAGGGTGGCGCGGACGGCAAGGGTGGCACGGCAGGTGGCCTGGCCGCGCTGGACGAGCGGATCACCCACTGCCGGGCGTGCCCGAGGCTCGTCGAGTGGCGCGAGGAGGTGGCCCGGGTGAAGCGGGCGGCCTTCGCCGACTGGACCTACTGGGGCCGGCCGGTCCCCGGCTTCGGGCCGCCCGACGCCTCACTGCTGATCGTCGGACTCGCCCCGGCCGCGCACGGCGCGAACCGGACCGGCCGGATGTTCACCGGCGACCGCTCCGGGGACGTGCTGTACGAGGCGCTGCACGAGATCGGCCTCGCGTCGCGACCCACGGCCGTTCACGCCGACGACGGCCTGACCCTGCGCGGCACACGGATCACCTCGCCCGTGCACTGCGCCCCGCCGGCCAACAAGCCGACGCCGGGGGAGCGCGACACCTGCCGCCCCTGGCTCGTCGGGGAACTGGAGCTGCTGCGGCCCACGCTGCGGGCGGTGGTCGTGCTCGGGGCGTTCGGATGGCAGTCGGCGCTGCCCGCGTTCACGGAGGCGGGCTGGGAGGTGCCGCGGCCGCGGCCCGCCTTCGCCCACGGGGCGCGGGTCGCACTCCCGTCCGTCCGGGAGGGCGGCCCGGACCCGCTCGGCGTCTACGGATGCTTCCACGTCAGCCAGCGGAACACCTTCACCGGACGGCTGACCCCGGCGATGCTCCGGGACGTGCTGCGTACGGCGGCCGAGGCGGCGGGGCTGCCGACGAAACCGGAGGCCCGGCGGGCGCCGGGAGGCCTGTGACCAGGTGTCGACTGCGTCTCAGTAGCGTCACGGGGCGAGCCGTTCACCCCATGCGGGGCGTTTGACTCTACGAGTACAACGCGACGTGGAGGTGCAGGGTGAACGGTCGTACGGTGCTGGAGCGCTTTCCCGCCGGTGGGCCGCGCGGATCGTGGCCCGCGGAGGAGTTCGCGCACGCGCGCCGCCTGGAGGGCCAGACCGTCGAGGTCGTCATGGATCTCGCCACGGACACGTTCCTGGTGGTCGCGAGAGGCATGGAGGCCGGCGACTGACGCCGACGGCCGGGAGCCCCGGGGACGCGGCGGCGGCCGGGTCCCCGTGGCGCGGGCCGGATCGGGACGGGTCGGGTCGGGTCGGGTCGGGGTTTCGGTGGCGCGGGCCGTCCGGCTCCCAGGGCGGGAGCGTGCGAGCGGCGCCGGGGTGGCGGCGGCCCGCCGGGTACGGAAGGCGGGCCGGCCGCCGCGCCGCGAACCGTCCGCTGGTCCGTCCGGGCCGCGCCGGGGATGGAGTCAGGCGCTGACCGTGTGCGACCAGGCGGGCGTGACGCCCGTCAGACGGCACAGGGTCAGATAGAGGGGGATCGGCGGCGTGTACGGGATCGTCCCGCCGGGGTGGTGGATGAGCCGGGGAGTGCGCGGGGCGTCCGGAACCAGCGCTCCCGCGGCGTAGTGCGAGGGCGCGGGCCACTCCAGGGCGTAGTCCGAGTCGGACGGGACGATCCACCACCAGTGCGTGCCGTCGTCGTACACGCAGCCCACGCGGGGCAGCCGCGGCATCAGCAGGGGCCCGAGGTCCGCGGGCACCGCCACCGCGTCGCATCCCAGCGGGGTGGTCATCTCCTCGGGCAGGACGAGCCGGCGCGACGCCTCAGCCTCACGCTGCTCGCGCTTGACGCGGACGAGCGTGTCCAGGCTCAGGGTCCTTCCACCGCTCGGTGTCACACCCATTCGGCCTCCGCGTCGCGCGGTGTGTCCTGTCCGGAGCCGCCGCCCTCGGACGGCGGTTTCTTCGCGCCCCACCCCAGGTCGAGGCGGGCGCCGGTGCCAAAGCCGGTGTCCCGTCCGGGTCCCGGTCCTGTCCACGTGCCGGCGTCGACGGTGCCGGCCGTGCCGACGGCGTCGTACGGCTGCGGCGTGCGGGGGAGTTCCGCCCAGACCAGCAGGCCGGGGCCCGTCTCCAAGGCCCCCCAAGCCCTGCAGACGGCCGAGACGAGGAGCAATCCCCTCCCGTGCTCCTCCTCCGGCCTCTGCGGCGAGGGGTGCGGCTCACCCGGAGCGCATCCTTCGTCACGGACGGCTATCCGCACGAGCTCGTCGTCGTCGTGCAGCTCGCAGACGACGTGCGCGCTCGCGGTGTGCACGATCGCGTTGGTGACCAGTTCGGACACGACGAGCGCTGCCGTCTCACAGGTGTCCTCGCAGACCGCCCAGCCCGAGAGCCGGGCACGCGTCAGACTCCGGGCCCGCGACACGGCGCCCGGATGGGCGGCCAGCTCGAAGCGGAACCGGCGCTCGGCGGCCGCGTCGGCGGTCACCCATGGGGTGGCGGCACGCAGACCGGAACGGTCTTCGGCGGCGTCTGTTCCTAACGGCGCGGGCGGAATCACGCTTGCCACTATCGCCCCGTCGTGAACACTTGGCAAGTGCCACTATGAAAAATGCAGAGTGCTGTGTGACTCTGTGGAAGCGCGTGGCACACTGCTCACAACAGCATGACGAGCGGCGCCAGTTGGGACCTGGGAGAAGGTCCTTGAACGGCGCCGCCGGGCTGTCCGGACCCGGTCGCCGGGACATCGGCCGGGTTCAGCCGGACCCAGGTGACGGGTTGTCAGGACTCAAAGGGAGGGTGGACGTGAGCGAACCGCGGTCGGCGCCGACGGTCGGCCAGGTCGTCCTCGGCCGACGCCTGCTGGACCTGCGGGAACGCGCCGGACTCAAGCGCGAGGAAGCCGCGCGCGTGCTGCGCGTCGCACCCGCCACGGTCCGCCGGATGGAGATGGCCGAGGTCTCCCTCAAGATCCCCTACCTCCAGCTCCTGCTGAAGTCGTACGGCGTCGGCGACGAAGAGGCCGAAGCGTTCGTCACGCTGGCCGAGGAGGCCAACAGGCCCGGCTGGTGGCAGCGGTTCCACGACATCCTGCCGGGCTGGTTCTCGATGTACGTCAGCCTGGAGGGCGCCGCCGCCCTCATCCGCGCCTACGAACCGCACTTCGTCCCCGGCCTGCTGCAGACGGAGGACTACGCCCGCGGTGTCCTGAAGTCGGGCGCCATCGGGCAGACGCGGCCCGACGACATCGAGCGCCACGTCGCCCTGCGGATGCAGCGTCAGAAACTGCTCACCCGCGAGGACGCGCCGCGGATCTGGATCGTCATGGACGAGACCGCGCTGCGCCGCCCGGTCGGCGGCCCCGAGGTGATGCGCGCTCAGATCGACCGGTTGCTCGAGGCGACGAAGCTGCCGAACGTGACACTCCAGGTGGCCCCGTTCTCCTCGGGGCCGCACCCGGGCACGTACGGGCCCTTCGTCCTCTTCCGATTCGCCATGCCCGAACTGCCGGACATGGTGTACAGCGAGTACCTGACCGGCGCGGTCTATCTGGACGCGCGCCCGGAGGTGGCGACCCACCTCGAGGTCATGGACCGCATGGCGGCCCAGGCCGCCACGGCGCAACGCACGAAGGAGATCCTCCGGGATCTCCGCAAGGAGCTGTGAATGGATCGCAATGGCCCGAAGGCGCGGAAACGCGTCTACAACGGCATGCCCGCCCGCGAACTCGGCAGTGAGGGCTGGCACAAGCCGTGGAGCGGCGGCAACGGCGGCAACTGCCTGGAGGCGATGAAGCTCGCCGACGGCCGGATAGCCGTCCGTCAGTCCGCCGACCCCGACGGACCCGCCCTGATCTACACACCCGGCGAGATCACCGCGTTCATCCAGGGCGCGAAGGCGGGGGCGGCCGACTTCCTCCTCTCCTGACGGCACGCCGGCTCCTTGCCGGCAGGCCCGCGCCCCGGCCGTCCATCCGCTACCGGCCCTCTTGCGCACCCTTGCTAAATGCCACACGAACCGCCCCGAAGCCGATACCGGCTCGTCCGCTTCTGACGGACCCTCAAACCCCTGACGACCTCGACCCCTTCGAGGACCGGCGGGCTTTCCGCGCCTCACCGCACCACCGGTGACGTGCGGGGAGCCCGCCACCCTCACGTCAGGGCCAGCACGTACGACAGTGCCGCCGCGGACGACGCGACCGTACGGACGTGGTTCCAGGCCGTCCACCCAGTCACGTACGCACGCCAGTGGTCCGCGGTCTCCGCGGCACCGGGAGCCAGGGCGGCCAGTCGGTCGTTGCGCGGCACGTGGGCCGCGGCGGTCACCCCGAACGAGCCGAGCAGATACAGCGCGCTGCCCAGGAGCATCTCCACCGCTCCGTCCCCGGGCCACCGTATGAACGTGACCACGGCGAGGACGGCGCACAGCAGCGCCGACCCGGCGAACAGCGCCATGAACGGCGGACGGACCGCGGCCACGTTGACCGCCTTCATCGCCGCCACCCCCTGCGCGGGCGGCAGCGTCGCCAGTCCTCGCATCACAAAGGCCGAGAACCCGCAGAACACCCCGGCCACCAGCCCGGTTCCGAGCACCCCCAGCAGTGTGAGGACGAAGTACGGTCCCTCGATCATGCCCACCCGACTCCCGTCGTGATCAGCCGGGCCGGGGCCCGGGGCGTCTTCCGCCGTCCCACCAGTGAAGCCCGGCGCGGGGGCGGCGACCATGGCCAGGACGTGCGCCCGCATACGCGGCCGTCCAGCACCCGCCCCCTGCGACGGCCTCCGGTTTCGCGGGCCGCGCGCGGCGGCGCGGCATCATGGGCTCTGTGCGACTCGAAGCGATCACCTGGGAACGGCTCGGCGACCTGCTCGCCGAGCGGCTGCTCGCGCTGGAACCCGGCGACGGCGGCTCCTGGCCGAGGATCGCCTTCGACGGCGCTCCGGCCGCGCGCCCCGGGGACCTCGCACACCGTGTGTCCGAGGCACTCCGTGTGCACGGGAGGCCGTCGCTCGTCGTCGGGACCGAGGGCTTCCTGCGCCCCGCGTCGCTGCGGTTCGAGTACGGCCACGAGGACATCGACGCCTACTACGACGGCTGGTTCGACACCCGTGCCCTGTGGCGGGAGGTCTTCGGCCCCCTCGAACCGGGTGGCGACGGACGGGTGCTGCCCGACCTCTGGGACCCCGCCACCGACCGAGCCACCCGCAGTCCCTACGTGCGGCTGCCGCCCGGCGGGCTGCTCCTGCTGCACGGGCCCCTCCTCCTGCGCCACTGGTTCCCGTTCGACCTCAGCGTCCACGTCCGGCTCTCGCCGGGCGCCCTGCGCCGCCGTACCCCGCAGGCCGAACAGTGGAGCCTGCCCGCCTTCGAGCGCTACGAGGACGAGACGGACCCCGGCGGCACGGCCGACGTGCTGGTGCGGGCCGACGACCCGCGCCACCCGGCGTGGAACGGCTGACCGGTCCCGAACGCGGCCGAGCGGTGCCGTGCGGGCGGCCGAGCTGAGCCTGGCGTCCGGTGCGGAGCGGAGCGGGTGTCCGGTCCTCACAGCCAGTTGTTGCGCCGGAAGCCCCGGTGGAGGACGAAGCACGCGGCGGCGATCACACCGAGGACCATGGCGTAGCCGTACCGCCAGTGCAGCTCGGGCATGTGCTCGAAGTTCATGCCGTACACACCGCAGACCATCGTCGGCACGGCGATGACCGCCGCCCACGCCGTGATCTTCCGCATGTCCTCGTTCTGTGCCACCGTCACCTGGGCGAGGTGCGCCTGCAGGATCGAGTTGAGCAGTTCGTCGAAGGCGGCTATCTGCTCGGTGGCCCGCAGCAGATGGTCGGAGACGTCCCGGAAGTAGGCCTGTATCTCCGGGTCCACCACCCGGACCGGACGCGTGGCGAGATCCAGGACGGGACGCCCGAGCGGGACCACCGCCCGCTTCAGTTCGAGCAGTTCACGCTTGAGCTGATAGATGCGGCCCGGGTCGGCCCGCGCACCGTCCTGTGCGAACACGTCCGTCTCGACCTGGTCGATGTCCGCCTGCACGGCCTCCGTCACGTGCAGATACTCGTCGACCACATGATCCGCGATCGCGTGCAGCACGGCCGCCGGGCCCTTGGCGAGCTGCGCGGCGTCGGCCTCCAGTTCCTCGCGCAGCGGCCCCAGGGAGCCGTGCCGGCCGTGGCGGACCGTGATGACGAAGTCGTGGCCGACGAAGACCATGATCTCGCCGGTGTCGACCACCTCGCTGGTCGCCGTGAGCTCCTGGTGCTCGACGTAGCAGACCGTCTTGAACACCGCGAACAGCGTCTCGTCGTAGCGCTCCACCTTCGGGCGCTGGTGCGCGTGGACCGCGTCCTCCACGGCGAGGGGGTGGAGATCGAAGAGGTCCGCGATGTCCGCGAACTCCTCGTCGGTCGGCTCGTGCAGGCCCAGCCAGACGAACCCCTCGTCGCTCCGGCGGATCCGCCGCACGGTGTCGACGAGATCACGGCCGCCGGGGACCCGTTCCCCGTCCTGGTACGACACGCAGTTCACGACCGCGCTGCCGAGCGGGGACCGGGCCGGGTGACTCAGGTCGACACGGTCGCGCCGCCCGGTCAGCCGCGCGACCCCGCCGCGGAGCCGGCCGGCCTTGCCGAGCCCCGTGACCCTCCGCAGATTCCCTGCCATGGACATCTGGATCTCCTCGCCCGAGTCCTCTCGCGCCGTGCTCCGCGCCTTGGCGGGAAGTCTGCCAGTCCGCGGCGATCGCCGAACAAGCCTGTGGGAACGGAATGTTCCGTTTCGCTCATGGGCTGGTCGGACGTCCTCCCGGAGGTCTTCCGCCCACCCCTCGCACCGCCGACGCGCCCGCCTGGCATCCGTGCGCCGCCGCCTCCTCGGGTGCCGCCCCCGAGAGAAGCGCGGCCAGGAACGCCCCGGTGAACGCGTCACCGGCACCCGTGGTGTCGCGGGCCCTCGCGGGGACGGCGGGGACACGGGCCAGGACCGAGCCCGACCCGGCCACCAGAGCTCCGTCCGCACCCTGCTTGGCGACGACCAGCGGGATCCGTCGGCTCAACTCGGCCGCCGCGTCCGCCGGATCCGGCAGCCCCGTCAGAAGGGCCGCCTCGGCACGGCTCGGCAGCAGGATGTCGACGCCCTCGGCCAGGGCGAGGAACCGGTCCACGCCGAGGTCTCGGAGAAACCCCTCCGACGCCGGATCCACGCTCACCGGCACGCCGCGCGCGCGGGCCGACTCCACAGCCGCCGTCACCAGGTCCCGGCCCGGAGCGGAGAAGAACAGATAGCCGGACAGATGCAGCCGTCCGACACCGTCGAGCAGGTCCGGCGACCAGTCGTCCGGCCCCAGCCGCAACGCTGCCCCGCTGTCCGTGAGGAACGTGCGCTCGGCCGACGAACCCCCGTCGACGAGACAGATCACCGTCCCGGTCGGCATCAGCGGATCGGCGACGAGCAGGGGGCGTACGCCGCACGCCGTCAGCTGCCGCCGGTGCCAGGCCGCCGAGTCCGTGCCCACCCGGCCGAGCAGCCGCACGTCCACCGCGCCGCGATGCGCCGCCCAGCAGGCGACATTGGCGCCGGCGCCGCCCGGCACGGTCCGGATGGTCGCGACCGTGTCGGTGCCCGACGCGAGCGGCCCCCGGTGCAGAGCGACGACGTCGGTGACGACGTCACCGACGACCAGCAGTGCCCCGTCGTCCGGCCGCGTACCGGAGCCGGTCCCGCCGCGCCCCGTATCGCTCACCCCCGGGCCCACGCCGCGGAGATCCGGCCGGCGAGCCGCACGTTGCCGCGCACCGCCGCCAGATTGGCCTCCAGAGAGGCGCCGTCGGTGTGCCGCACCAGATGGTCGAGCAGGAACGGCGTCACGGCCTGCCCCGTCACGCCCTCGGCCGCGCACGCGCGCAGCGCCTCGTCGAGCACGCGCGCGTGCAGTACGGGATCGAGCTGCTCGTCCTCGGGTACGGGGTTAACGACGATCAGCGCCGACTCCGGCCCCGCCAGGGCGTCCTGGGCGCGCATCACCCGGGCCACCTGTTCCGGTGACGACAGCGTCCAGTCCACCGGATGCCCCGAGTCCGACAGATAGAAGCCGGGGAAACGTGCCGTGCCGTAACCGGCCACGGTGACGCCCAGGGTCTCCAGGCGCTGAAGGGTGGCCGGGACGTCGAGGATCGACTTCACGCCCGCGCACACCACCGTGATCCCCGTGCGCGCCAGCAGCCCCAGGTCGGCGGACTCGTCCTGGGTGGCCGTCCACTCCCGGTGCACCCCGCCGAGCCCCCCCGTCGCGAACACCCGCAGTCCCGCGCCGGCGGCGAGCCGAGCCGTGGCGGACACGGTCGTCGCCCCGCTCGCGCCCGCCGCCACCGCCGGTGCCAGGTCGCGGTGCCCGAGCTTGCGGATCCCGTCCTCGTTCGCGACCCTTTCCAGCTGCTCGCCGTCCAGACCGATGTGCGGCCGTCCGTCGAGGACGGCGATCGTCGCAGGCACGGCGCCCTCGTCCCGTACGGCCTCCTCCAGCTCGAGAGCCACCTGGAGATTGCGTGGACGTGGCAGGCCGTGAGCGATGATCGTCGATTCCAGGGCCACCACCGGGCGGCGCGCTGCGAGCGCCTCCCGTACTTCCTCGGACACCACCAGCACGTGCCTGCCTCCCGTCAGTCGCGTATCCCTGATCTCTGGCGGGCCGCGGGCCCGGCCAAACCAAACCCTTGCCCTGCGCCCTGTGGAGCACCAGCCTGGAGGCATGACGGACAACACGACACGTCTCGACCACGTCGTCCTCTGGGTGCGTGACCCGGTCGCCGCGGCGGGCTTCTACGAGAAGACGCTGGGCCTGGAGCCCCTGCGCATCACCGAGTACACGGAAGGGAAGGTGTCCTTCCCCTCCGTGCGTCTCAACGAGGAGACGATCTTCGACCTCGCGCCGCTCACCCTGGTCGAGGGCATGAACATGCTGCCCGGGGCGGGCGACAGTGCGGGTCATCCCGTCAACCACGTGTGCCTCTCGCTCGGCGAGGAGGGCTTCGACACGCTGCGGGCCCGCCTCGAGGACCAGGGCGTCCCCCTGTCGGACTTCTCCTACGACTCCTTCGGTGCCAGGGGCGAGGCCAGGCGCAGCTTCTACTTCCGTGACCCGGACGGCAACGTCTTCGAGGCCAGGCACTACGCGTAGCGGAGCGCGCGTCCGGGGAGGAACGGCGCGACGGGCGGGCTCAGAACAGCGGTTGCGGCAGCACGCCCTCCAGGGTGAGCAGCTTCCGCTTGGTCTCGAGTCCGCCCCCGAACCCGCCGATGCCGCCGTCGCTCTCGACGACCCGGTGGCACGGCACGATCACGGGCAGCGGGTTCGCGCCCATGGCCATCCCCACGGCCTGCGCCGCCCCGGGCCGGCCCACCCGGTCGGCGAGGTCGCCGTAACCGACGACCGTGCCGAACGGCACGCCGGACGCCAGCTCGCGCAGCACCTGGCGGTTGAACCCGGATATCAGCGACCAGTCCAGCGGCAGCTCGAAGGCCCGCCGCCCGCCCGCGAAGTACGCCTCCAGCTGCCGGGTTGCCTCGGCCAGCAGGGCGTGGTCCGGCGCCTCGACGGGGTGCGAGCCGAGCGAGGACGCGAGGCGGTCGAGTGCCCGTTCGCGCACTGTGCCCGCGGCGTGAAAGACCACACTGACCAGCCCGGCGGGTGTCGCGGCCGGCATCAGCGGCCCGATGTCCGTGTCGAGGACGGTGTACACGACCCGCTGCCCGTCCCGGCCCTGCCCGTGGTTGTCCATACGCCCACCGTAGGGGGCGGCACTGACATCGCCCGTGGGCCAGACGCGTCGCCGCGCCGGCGCCACGGGCGGGGGGCCGCCTTCCAGGTGCCGGGTCAGTGGCCGCGTACGGCCCCGCGGACCACGTCCGGCTTGTTCGTGATGACGCCGTCCACTCCGTAGCCGTGGACGCGCCGGGCGGTGGCCGCGTCGTTCACCGTCCAGGTGAGGACTTTCAGCGGCCTGCCGTGCGGCCCGTCGATCGCGTGGACCGCGGCAACGTAGCGGGTCGACAGCGTCGCGTAGGAGGGGTTGATCCGGTCGGCGAAGCGTGCGTACGCGGGCAGCTCCGAGGTCTTCGGCGTCCCGAGGAAGGCCGTCGTGACGCCGGGCCGCAGTGTGTGGACCGTCCGGACGGCGTCCGCGCTGAAACTCTGGACGATCAGTTTGTGTTCGACGTGGGCCCGGTCGAGCCACCCCTCGTTGCTCAGCACCTTGAGGGTCTGCTTCTCGATGCCCGGGTAGAGCTCGGGGTTCTTGATCTCCAGGACGAGTTTCTGGTGGTTGCGGGTGACACGGCGCATGTACTGCTCCAGCGTCGGCACGCGCGCGCCCGCGTACCGGGAGCCGAACCAGCTGCCCGCGTCCAGACGGGAGATCTCCGCAGCCGTGAAGTCCGCGACCCGCCAGGGGACGCGGCCCGGGTACCGCTGCTCGGCGTCGGTCGTGCGGGCCAGGGTGGCGTCGTGGATGACGACGAGTTCGCCGTCCTTGGTGCGCTGGACGTCGTTCTCGACCCAGCTGAAGCCCAGGTCGGCGGCTTTGTCGATGGAGGCCAGGGTGTTCTCGGGCGCGTAGCCGGAGGCTCCGCGGTGCGAGATGATCATTGGACCGGGGGCGGCGGCCGGAGCGGCGGGGACGTGGGGCACCGTCTCGGCCGGAGCGGCGGATACGTGGGGCACCGTCAGCGCGGTGCCCCCCATGAGCGCCGCGGTGATGGCGGCGACACGCGCGTACATGCGTTCTCCTCGCGTCGATCGATCACGGACCGCTTCAGGTTGACAGCGGACGGTCAACGCGAGGGGGGCTGGGGATGGCCGCGAATTGAATGGAGGCGCCCTAATCCGTGCACGGCCACCGCACAAGTGCGGCGAAGACGTGATTCTTTGCCGGAAAATCGTTCGACCGTTCCGGCGGGAGTCATACTCTCTGCCTCGACCCCGACCGCTGCGGCGGCCCCGAGGGTAGGGGGCATTTCAGGGATTTCCGGGAGTAACAGGGCGGAAGGGCGGCCGCAGATGCAGGGAACGGTCGACGGATTCAGCTACGGTCTCGTCACGCCGCTGGTGGCCTATCTCATGGCCTGCCTGGGTGGCGCGCTGGGACTGCGCTGCACCACCAGGTCCATGCTCGTCGCCCGCTCCTGGCGGTCCGGCTGGCTCGCCCTCGGCTCGGCGGCGATCGGCTCCGGCATCTGGACCATGCACTTCGTCGCGATGATGGGGTTCACGGTCGAGGAGACCCCCGTCCACTACGACAAGCCGCTGACCTTCGCGAGCCTGGGCGTGGCCATCGTCATGGTGGGCGTCGGGATCTTCATCGTCGGCCACCGCGGAGCGTCCGGAGCCGCCCTCTTCACCGGAGGCACCATCACCGGTCTCGGCGTCGCCTCGATGCACTACCTGGGGATGGCCGGAATGCGCCTCAACGGGGACCTCACGTACAACACCCTGACCGTCTCCGCCTCGGTCGTCATCGCGATGGCCGCCGCGACCGCCGCCCTCTGGGCTGCCGGGCAGGTCCGCGGGTTCCTGTGGAGTGTCGGCGCCAGCCTGGTCATGGGGCTCGCCGTCAGCGGAATGCACTACACGGGCATGGCGGCCCTCAGCGTCCATCTGCACGGCGCCACCGGCGCCACCCCGCCCGGTGACTCGCCGGCGACCCTCCTCGCGCCGCTGCTCGTCGGCCCGCTGGCCTTCCTGCTCCTCGCGGGCGTCGTGGTCATGTTCGATCCGCTGATGGTGATGGGCCGACCCGACTGGACCCCGGCCGAGACCAAGCCCGGCGTCCCGGCCCGCGGTGTCCCGCCGCACACCGTGCGCCACCCCGCGCCCCACCCCGGCCGGCGCCCGGGCCGCCGCGACCACCACGAGCACCACAGCCACCGTGATCACCGCACACCGCAGAGCCGCTGATCCGGCCCCGAGGCGCTGATCGCGCCCCGTTGTCAGTGCGGGGTCGTACGGTGGATTGCATGCGGCCCGTATCCAAGATCGAACGTTCGGTGGCGCCCTTCGAGGTCGTCAGTCCCTACCAGCCGAGCGGTGACCAGCCCGCGGCCATCGCCGACCTGGACAGGCGTGTCCGCGCAGGTGAGAAGGATGTCGTCCTGCTCGGCGCGACCGGCACCGGCAAGTCCGCCACCACGGCCTGGATGATCGAGAAGCTCCAGCGCCCGACGCTCGTCATGGCGCCGAACAAGACACTGGCAGCCCAGCTGGCCAACGAGTTCCGCGAGCTGCTGCCGAACAACGCGGTCGAGTACTTCGTCTCGTACTACGACTACTACCAGCCCGAGGCGTACGTTCCGCAGTCGGACACCTACATCGAGAAGGACTCCTCGATCAACGAGGAGGTCGAGCGCCTGCGCCACTCCGCGACCAACTCGCTGCTGACGCGCCGCGACGTGGTCGTGGTCGCCTCCGTCTCCTGCATCTACGGCCTGGGTACTCCCCAGGAGTACGTGGACCGGATGGTCAAGCTCAAGGTCGGCGACGAGATCGACCGCGACGACCTGCTGCGCCGCTTCGTCGACATCCAGTACACCCGCAACGACCTGGCCTTCACCCGGGGCACCTTCCGGGTCCGCGGCGACACCATCGAGATCTTCCCGGTCTACGAGGAGCTGGCCGTCCGCATCGAGATGTTCGGCGACGAGATCGAGGCCCTCTCCACGCTCCACCCCCTCACCGGCGAGGTGATCAGCGACGACAGCTCCCTGCACGTGTTCCCGGCGTCCCACTACGTGGCGGGGCCCGAGCGCATGGAGCGCGCCGTCAACGACATCGAGAAGGAGCTGGAGGGCCGGCTCGCCGAGCTGGAGAAGCAGGGCAAGCTGCTGGAGGCCCAGCGCCTGAGGATGCGGACGACCTACGACATCGAGATGCTCCGCCAGATCGGCTCCTGCTCCGGCGTGGAGAACTACTCGATGCACTTCGACGGCCGCGAGCCCGGCTCCCCGCCGAACACGCTGCTCGACTACTTTCCCGAGGACTTCCTGCTCGTCATCGACGAGTCGCACAACACCGTGCCGCAGATCGGCGCCATGTACGAGGGCGACGCCTCCCGCAAGCGCACCCTGGTCGACCACGGCTTCCGGCTGCCCTCCGCACTCGACAACCGCCCCCTGAAGTGGGAGGAGTTCCAGAAGCGGATCGGTCAGACCGTCTACCTCTCCGCGACCCCGGGCAAGTACGAGCTCTCCCGCGCCGACGGCTACGTGGAACAGATCATCCGCCCCACCGGCCTGATCGACCCCGAGGTCGTCGTCAAGCCCACCGAGGGCCAGATCGACGACCTGGTGCACGAGATCCGCACGCGCACCGAGAAGGACGAGCGCGTCCTGGTCACCACCCTCACCAAGAAGATGGCCGAGGACCTCACGGACTACTTCCTGGAGCTCGGCATCCAGGTGCGCTACCTGCACAGCGACGTCGACACGCTCCGCCGCATCGAGCTGCTGCGCGAACTGCGCGCGGGCGAGTTCGACGTCCTCGTCGGCATCAACCTCCTGCGCGAGGGCCTCGACCTGCCCGAGGTCTCCCTGGTGTCGATCCTCGACGCGGACAAGGAGGGCTTCCTGCGCTCGGGCACCTCCCTGATCCAGACGATCGGCCGCGCCGCGCGCAACGTCTCCGGGCAGGTCCACATGTACGCGGACCGGATCACCCCGGCGATGGAGAAGGCCATCGAGGAGACCAACCGCCGCCGCGAGAAGCAGATCGCGTACAACACGGAGCGGGGCATCGACCCGCAGCCCCTGCGCAAGAAGATCAACGACATCGTCGCGCAGATCGCCCGTGAGGACGTCGACACCGAGCAGCTGCTCGGCTCCGGTTACCGCAAGGCCAAGGACGGCAAGGGTGCCAAGGCCCCGGTGCCCTCGCTCGGCGGGAAGGCCGCCAAGTCCGCCAGGAGCAAGGGGAAGGAAGCGGTTCCGACCGACCGTCCGGCCGCCGCCCTGGCCGAGCAGATCGAGGAGCTGACGGAGCGGATGCGGGCCGCCGCGGCGGACCTGCAGTTCGAGGTCGCCGCCCGGCTGCGGGACGAGGTGTCCGAGATGAAGAAGGAGCTGCGGCAGATGAGAGAGGTCGGCCTCTCCTGACGAGCCTCATGAGCGCGGGACGGGCCGGTGAGCACGGCCGGGACGGGTGAGGCGTCCCGGCGGGCCCGGCCCGGCCGCCGCGGGGCGCCCCGTGTTGCAAGACCGACACAAAGTCCCTTCCAGGGTTCGGCACTGTCAGTGCCGCTGCGTAGTGTTCTGGTCATCCGCGGACTCCGCGGCAACAGGGGACAGTTCGAGAGGGGAACAGCGCGTGACGGTCAACATGACCAAGGGTCAGGCCATCAGTCTTCAGAAGAACGACGGGGGCACGCTGACCGCGGTGCGCATGGGGCTCGGCTGGCAGGCGGCCCCGCGGCGCGGGCTGTTCGGCTCGCGCACCCGGGAGATCGACCTCGACGCCTCCGCCGTGCTCTTCGCGGACAAGCAGCCCGTCGACGTCGTCTTCTTCCGTCACCTCGTCAGCGACGACGGCTCCGTGCGGCACACCGGCGACAACCTCGTCGGCGGAGTGGGCCAGGGCGGCGACGACGAGGCGATCCTCGTCGATCTGCAGCGCGTCCCGGTCCACATCGACCAGATCGTCTTCACCGTGAACTCCTTCACGGGCCAGACGTTCCAGGAGGTGCAGAACGCGTTCTGCCGCCTGGTCGACGAGACCAACGGCCAGGAACTCGCCCGTTACACGCTGGCCGGCGGCGGGCAGTACACCGCCCAGGTCATGGCCAAGGTGCACCGGGCGGGCACGGGATGGCAGATGACGGCCCTCGGCACGCCGGCCAACGGCCGCACGTTCCAGGACCTGATGCCGGCCATCCTGCCGCACCTGTAGGCGGATCCGGTCACACAGGACACGAAGCGACGTAGGGGGACAAGGCGATGACGGCCGAGCTGGTCCGGGGGCAGAACCATCCGCTCTCCCAGGTCCGACTTGAGGTCCGCGTCTCGGCCGGAAGGCCGATCGTGGCGGCGGCCGCGCTCAGCGACGAGCAGGGCAGGATCCGCGGCGTCGAGTGGGTGGCCCATCCGGGCGCGCCCACGCTGCCCGGCCTGGAGGTCTCCCGGCAGGCGGCGGCCGACCACCGCCTCGCCTTCGACCTGGACGCCCTGGCGGAGACCGTGCACCGGGTCAGCGTGCTGCTCGCGCTGCCGCCCGGTGTCGGCGGTCCGGTCCGGTTCGGCGCCGTCGCCGCCCCCTTCGTCGCGGTCACCGGCCTCGACGGCTCAGAGGTGGCCAGCTACACCATCACCGGCCTCGACACCGAGTCGGCCGTGGTCGCGCTGGAGCTCTACCGCAGGCAGAACGCCTGGAAGGTCCGCGCGGTCGGACAGGGCTACGCGGGCGGCCTGGCCGAGCTGCTCACCGACCAGGGCCTGGCCGAAGCCCCGCAGCTGGCGGGCAGCATCAACGAAGCGGTCGCGCAGGGCCTGGCCCGCTCGGTGGCGGCGCCCCCGCCCCGTTCCCCCGAGGGGGACCGCTCGCGGCAGACCGCCGCCTCGGCCGGCGGTCCCGACCAGGGCGGCCCGGCGGCCCAGGGGGCCCCCGGCGCCGTGCCGCCGCAGCAGGACCGCCCCGTCGGCCCTCCGCCCACCCACCCCTACGGCGTCGCCACCCCGCCGGGAGCCCCCGCGCCCGACGGCTCCGCCGTCCCCCAGCCGCCCGCGGCGGGCGGCCCGGTCGACTACAGCCACCCCGGCCGCCGCACCTCGGCGCCGCCTTCGCCCCCGCCGACCGCGCCTCCCGCTCCCCCCGGGCAGCCCGCCCGGCCCGTCGCCGGTGACGCGACCGGCTGGTCGCCGGAGGAGCGGCTGTACAACCAGGTGTGGGGCATGTTCGAGGACCTGGCCCGCAGCGCGGCGGCGTACCGCAGCGCCGTCGACTTCGCCGACTCGCGGATGGAGCAGGAGCTGGACAGGGTCCTGTCCGACCCTCGCAGCCGGATCGGCGGGCAGGGCGACGCCGCACGCGAGGCGGCCCGCGCCAAGCACGCCGAGCTCGTCGACCGGGCCAGGGAGGCCTTCGACCGGGACCTCGCCCAGCTCACCGCCGAGGCCGAGGTCGTGGAGCCCGCCCTGCCTCCGGCGTACGCCCGCTGGGACAACCCCGTCTGGCACGGGTACCGGGTGCCGATGGAGATGCCGATGGCCCTGCGGCTGGGCGATCTCCATCTGCCCGAGAGCGAGGGCCTGGGCATTCCCATGCTGGTCCGGCTGCCGTTGGAGCGCGGCCTGTGGATCGACAGCGGCCGTGGGTCGCTGGAGGATTCCCTCGCCGACTCGGACGAGGTGCGTCGGCTCGCCATGGTCACGGCGGTGGCGCACGCCGCCCGGCTGCTGGCGGTCCACCCCGCAGGTGAGTTCACGGTGCACGCCATCGACCCCGCCGGCTCCGGGGCCCCGGCCCTCGCTCCGCTGGTGCGGGCGGGCGTGCTGGCCGCTCAGCCCGCCGCGGGTGCCGCGGGCGTGGCCGACACCCTGGCCCGGCTCACCCAGCGCGTGGATCTCGTGCAGATGGCCGTGCGGGGCGGCGCCGCCGACTCCCTGCCGCCGGACCTCGACACCGCCGAGCAGTTGCTGATCGTCAACGACTTCCCGCACGGCTTCGACGACCGGGCCGTGACCCAGTTGCGGTATCTCGCCGACGAGGGCCCGGCCGTGGGCGTCCATCTCATGATGGTCGCCGACCGGGAGGACGCCGCGGCCTACGGACCGCTCCTGGACCCGCTCTGGCGTTCCCTGCTGCGCATCACCCCGGTGCCCGACGACCACCTCGCCGACCCCTGGGTCGGGCACGCCTGGACGTACGAGCCGTCGCTCGTCCCGGCGGGCAGCGACGTGCTCCGGCAGGTGCTCACCCAGGTCGCCGAGGCCCGCCGGGCCTGGAGGCGCTGACGGACCGCGGGCCCGGCGGTGGAGCCTCCTGGGCGTGAGCCCGCGCGGCCATGGTCAAGCAACAGTAAAGCCATCTGAGCTGGCCTTTTGGGTTTCCCTTTACCAAGCTCTTTACCTTTCCTTGGCGATTCGGGTACTGTTCTCCGTACGGAGGGGAGTACTCCCTACCTGCTGCGGCGTACCCGTCAATACGGATCAGGCCAGATCCCGGGGCGCCGGCCCGCACCGCCGGACGCATCACGCATCACGCGTCACGGCGGCGCCGGGTGGAAGAGACCTCCGGTGGCGACGACGCTGACATCTGCCGTTACCTACTGCCGGAGGCGCAATGAATGTCTCTCTGACCCTGTGGGTCCTGACCATCGTGGGTCTGGCCGCACTGATCGCGGTCGACTTCTTCATCGGGCGGAAGCCCCATGACGTGTCCATCAAGGAAGCCGGTATCTGGACGGTCGTCTGGATCGCGCTGGCGGGGCTCTTCGGCCTCGGGCTGTTCCTGTTCTCCGGGGGACAGCCCGCCGGAGAGTTCTTCGCCGGCTTCATCACCGAGAAGTCCCTGAGTGTCGACAACCTCTTCGTCTTCGTCCTGATCATGGCGAAGTTCGCGGTCCCCTCGCAGTACCAGCAGCGCGTCCTGCTCGTCGGCGTGCTCATAGCCCTGGTCCTGCGCGCGGTGTTCATCGCGGCGGGTGCGGCGATCCTCGCCAGCTTCGCGTGGGTGTTCTACATCTTCGGCGCGTTCCTGATCTACACCGCCTGGAAGCTGATCCAGGAGGCCCGTGCCGACGGGGACGACGAGGAGTTCGAGGAGAACCGGCTGCTCAAGGCCGCCGAGAAGCGCTTCGGAGTCGCCGACAGGTACCACGGCACCAAGCTGTGGATCCGGCAGAACGGCAAGCGCGTCATGACGCCGATGCTGGTCGTGATGCTCGCGATCGGCACCACGGACGTCCTCTTCGCCCTCGACTCGATCCCCGCGATCTTCGGCCTCACCCAGGACCCGTACATCGTGTTCACGGCGAACGCGTTCGCGCTGATGGGCCTGCGGCAGCTGTACTTCCTGATCGGCGGCCTGCTCAGGAAGCTCGTCCACCTCAGCTACGGCCTGTCGGTCATCCTTGGCTTCATCGGCGTCAAGCTGGTGCTGCACGCGCTGCACGAATCCGGTGTCCACGTCCCCGAGATCTCCATACCCGTCTCCCTGGGCGTGATCTGCTCGGTCCTCGTCGTCACCACGATCACCAGTCTGGCCGCGTCCCGGAAGGCGGCCCGGGACGGCTCGACGACGGACAGCGCGTCGAAGCACAGCATCGATGTCTGACGGCGTCACGGAGTGCGAGGCCGTGAGGTGACTGGGACGATCACTGCATGATCGCTCCGCTTCGGTCTCCCGTGACGCAGTGGACGGTCGTCGTGCCGGTGCTCGCGGTGGTCCTGCTCGCGTTCACCTGGGGCCGGGACCTGCCCGCGGCCGTCGTGGGGCTGGTGACGGTGGTGCTGGCGGGAGCCGTCCTCGCCGCCGTCCACCACGCCGAGGTCGTCGCACACCGCGTCGGTGAACCGTTCGGTTCCCTCGTCCTCGCGGTCGCCGTCACCGTCATCGAGGTGGCGCTCATCGTCACCCTGATGGCGGACGGCGGCGACAAGAGCGCGACCCTGGCCCGCGACACGGTGTTCGCCGCCGTGATGATCACGTGCAACGGCATCGCCGGTCTGAGCCTGCTCGTCGCCTCACTGCGCCACGGGACCGCCGTGTTCAACGCGGAGGGCACCGGCGCCGCCCTCGCCACCGTCGCGACCCTGTCCACACTCAGCCTCGTACTGCCCACCTTCACCACCAGCAAGCCCGGACCGGAGTTCTCCACGACACAGCTCACCTTCGCCGCGCTGTCCTCCCTGGTCCTCTACGGACTGTTCGTGACCACGCAGACCGTGCGGCACCGCGACTACTTCCTCCCGGTCACCCGGCAGGGCCAGGTGATCGACGCCGAGGGCCACGCGGACGCACCGTCCGCCCGGCACGCCCTCGCCAGCCTGCTGCTGCTCGGACTCGCGCTCGTCGGCGTCGTCGGCCTCGCCAAGGGCGTGTCGCCGACCATCGAGGCCGGCGTCGCGGCGGCCGACCTGCCGCACTCCGCGGTCGGTGTGGTCATCGCGCTGCTCGTGCTGCTCCCCGAGACCATCGCCGCGCTGCGCTCGGCCCGGCGCGACCGGGTGCAGACGAGCCTCAACCTCGCCCTCGGCTCGGCGATGGCCAGCATCGGCCTGACGATCCCCGCCGTGGCCCTGGCCTCCGTCTGGCTCTCCGGACCGCTCGAACTCGGGCTCGGCGCCACCCACATGGTGCTGCTCGCGCTGACCGTCGTGGTCAGCTCCCTGACGTTCGTCCCGGGGCGCGCCACTCCGCTGCAGGGTGGCGTCCACCTGGTGCTGCTGGCCGCCTACCTGGAACTGGCCGTCAACCCATAGGGCCGCGCGTCCGGGTCATGCCGGGGACCGGCCGGGGCCGCCGTCAGTAGGTGACCGTGACGCGCCGGGCCGGTCCGTCGACCCGGACGGTGCCGCCGTAGGGGATGACCAGCTGAGGATGGGTGTGCCCGAAGTCCACGTCGAGGACGACCATCATGTCCGGGGCGTACAGGGCGACGGCCCGGAGCACCGCCTCGTGCTGCTCGCGCGTGTAGCGGGCCTTCGCCCCGGCGTCGTTCGGCCGCTCGAAGGACCAGGCCTTGGGCCGGGCCATCAGCAGCGCCGGGAAGCGCCGGAGCAGTCCGCGCTCACCCATGTTGCGCAGGACGCGGAACACCTCGGTACCGCTGGGCAGCTCCTCCGAGGTCTCCAGGAAGAGCACGTGCCCGTCGTACACGGCGGGATCGCGCGCGATCTCCCGGTCCGCCATCAGCATCCAGGCGAGGATCTCGAGGTTGCCGCCCCAGGAGCGCGCCTCGACCACGCGGTCCGCGCGGTGCCAGGTCCAGCCGCCGCCCGGCTCGGTGGGCGGCTCGGACTCGAACGTCGCGGGATCGTCCCACCGGCCGCCGACGTCGCCGAAGCGGTCGGCGGGACGCAGCTCGTAGGGCCCGGAGGTGAACAGCGCGGCGCGCAGCGACTCGGCGGTCAGGGCGTCCATGGCGCCGGGGCGGCCGAGTTCGCACATCACCGACGCGCCGTGGTAGCCGACGATCCCGGTGTTCCACAGGTAGGCGAGGAGGTTCGTGTTGTCGCTGTACCCGAAGAACGGCTTCGGGTGGGCGCGGATCAGCTCCCGGTCCAGCAGCGGCAGCACCGTGATCTGGTCGTCGCCCCCGATCGACGCGATGACGGCCTTCACCGTCGGGTCGGCGAACGCCGCGTGCAGGTCGTCCGCCCGCTCCCGCGGCGTCGAGCCCATCCTGCGGGTCGCCGGATACTCGACCGGTTCCAGGCCGTACTCCTCGCGCAGCCGCCGCAGTCCCAGCTCGTAGGGGAGCGGGAAGAGCCCCGGCAGTCCCGCGGACGGTGAGAGGACGGCTATCCGGTCGCCGGGGGAGGGCTTGGCCGGGTACACGGGGATCGTCATGCCGGGAGGGTACGGGCCGTCGCCGCCGCGCCGCACCGTGATAGACCGGGTCCGGTCGCCGGTCCCGGACGGGCCCGCGGACCCGAGAGCCCCGACAGCCCCGACGGACCGGAGTAGCCGTGCCCCGCACCCTCGCCGACGCCCCCATCATGATCCTCAACGGCCCGAACCTGAACCTCCTGGGGCAGCGCCAGCCGGAGATCTACGGATCCGACACGCTCGCCGACGTGGAGGCCCTGTGCGTCAGGACGGCGGCCGCGCACGGAGCGACGGTGGACTTCCGCCAGTCCAACCACGAGGGCGAGCTGGTGGAGTGGATCCACGAGGCCCGGCTGCACCACGTCGGCATCGTGATCAACCCGGCCGCCTACTCCCACACGTCCGTCGCGATCCTGGACGCCCTCAACACCTGCGACGGCCTGCCGGTGGTGGAGGTCCACATCTCCAACATCCACCAGCGCGAGGAGTTCCGGCACCACTCGTACGTCTCCCGCCGTGCGGACGGGGTCATCGCGGGATGCGGGACGCAGGGGTACGCCTTCGGCGTGGACCGGGTCGCCGCGCTGGCCCGGCCGGGGCGGACCGAGGCCTGAGGGGAGGGCGGGCCGGGGCCGCCGGCCGGAGGACGGGGTCTCCCGGGGAGACGGTGTCCCCCCGGGGAGCCGGTGCTCACCAGCCCCGGGCGCGCCACTCCGGCAGATGCGGCCGCTCGGCGCCCAGCGAGGTGTCGTTACCGTGTCCCGGATAGACCCAGGTCTCGTCCGGCAGCTCGCCGAAGATCTTCGTCTCGACGTCGTGGAGGAGCGAGGCGAACGCCTCGGGATCCTTGAAGGTGTTGCCCACGCCGCCCGGGAACAGGCAGTCCCCGATGAACACGTGCGGGTGTCCGTGCGGGTCGTCGTAGACGAGGGCGACCGAACCGGGGGTGTGGCCCACGAGGTGGCGCGCGGTGAGCTCCACATGCCCCACCGCGACCGTGTCGCCGTCCCGCAGGCGGACGTCGGTGGGCACCGGGATGCCCTCGGCGTCGTCGTGGCCCGCGTAGGTGCGCGCGCCCGTCGCCTCCACGACCTCCGCGAGCGCCTGCCAGTGGTCGCCGTGCCGGTGCGTGGTGACCACGGAGGTGATGCCGTCGTCACCGATCAGCGTGAGCAGGGTGGAGGCGTCGCTCGCCGCGTCGATCAGCAACTGCTCGTCGGTGGCCCGGCAGCGCAGCAGATAGGCGTTGTTGTCCATGGGGCCGACGGCGACCTTCGAGATCATCAGGTCCTGCAGTTCGTGCACGTCCGCGGGTCCACCGACCCTCACCGTTCCGCTGTACGTCATGTCGGCAGCCTATAGCGGGGGGAGTGCCGGGAGCGGTCCGCCGGCACTGCTCAGGGCGGAGCCGTCGCGCCGCCCCGAGAGCCAGCCGAGCAGCGCGGGCGCGGGACCGGTCACGGTGACGTGGGGGCCGTCCTGCGACGCCCCTCCCGTGCTCCACGCGCGCGTGCCGTCCGTGATCCGGGTGTGCGGCACGTCGGAGCGCCCGGTGAAGCGGTCGGCGAGGAAGGCGATCTCCCGCTCCGTGAACTCGTCCGGCAGGTCCTCCAGCTCGTATCCGATGCCGAGGTCCACGTGGTGCAGTTCGACCTCGATCCACCGCCGGAACGGGATCCGGGAGGCGGAGTCCTTGACGCCGTTGCGCAGCTCCACCGTGCGGGACCAGTCCGCCGGCGCGGCGCCCGCCTCCTGGAAGCGGGCCGCGCTCTCGCGCAGGTCGGCGAGCTGGGCGTCGAGGGGCCGGGGCGCGTCCCGCTCGATGTCGGAGTCCCTGGCCTCGCCGGACTCGTACATGGGCCGTCCGGCGAGGACGTTCACCAGGGCGTCGGCGTTGCGGGCGAGATGGGCGAGGACGTGGCCGCGGCTCCACCCGGGAAGGCGTGACAGCCCGCCCACGGCGGCGTTGTCCAGTGCGGCGGCCGCGCTCAGCAGGCGGTCGGTCGCGTCCCGCAGGGACGCCAGGTCGCGCTCATGATCGATCATGCGGCCGACTCTAGCCGCGCCACACGTACGGGTGAAGGTGGTCGGACCCGGCCGCAAATCGAATGCACGTGCTATAAGCTCGGCACCGGCATCGGGCATTCCTGGCCGTCCGGGTTTGTTACCCCTCAAGGAATCAGACCGGCGCTGTCAGTGGCTCCCCCTAGTCTGAGAAGGACGGGGGCCCCGGCCCCTGTCACTTCTCTCAAGAAAGGTGCGGACCGGCGTGGCCGACCGTCTCATCGTCCGTGGAGCGCGCGAGCACAACCTGAAGAATGTCTCGCTCGACCTCCCGCGTGACTCGCTCATCGTCTTCACGGGCCTGTCGGGTTCGGGCAAGTCCTCCCTCGCCTTCGACACGATCTTCGCCGAGGGGCAGCGCCGGTACGTGGAGTCGCTCTCCTCGTACGCCCGGCAGTTCCTCGGTCAGATGGACAAGCCTGACGTCGACTTCATCGAGGGCCTTTCCCCCGCGGTCTCGATCGACCAGAAGTCGACCTCGCGCAACCCGCGCTCGACGGTCGGCACCATCACCGAGGTCTACGACTACCTGCGTCTCCTCTTCGCGCGCATCGGCAAGCCGCACTGTCCCGAGTGCGGCCGCCCCATCTCGCGCCAGTCGCCGCAGGCCATCGTCGACAGGGTGCTGGAGCTGCCGGAGGGCAGCCGTTTCCAGGTCCTGTCGCCGCTGGTGCGCGAGCGCAAGGGCGAGTTCGTGGACCTCTTCTCCGATCTCCAGACCAAGGGGTACAGCCGGGCGCGGGTCGACGGCGAGACGGTCCAGCTCACCGAACCGCCCAAGCTGAAGAAGCAGGAGAAGCACACCATCGAGGTGGTCGTCGACCGCCTCACGGTCAAGGAGGGCGCCAAGCGCCGCCTCACCGACTCCGTAGAGACCGCCCTCGGGCTGTCCGGCGGCATGGTCGTGCTCGACTTCGTCGACCTTCCCGAGGACGACCCGGAGCGCGAGCGCATGTTCTCCGAGCACCTCTACTGCCCGTACGACGACCTCTCCTTCGAGGAGCTGGAGCCGCGCACCTTCTCCTTCAACTCGCCCTTCGGCGCCTGCCCCGACTGCACCGGCATCGGTACGCGCATGGAGGTCGACCCCGAGCTGATCATCCCGGACGAGGAGAAGTCCCTCGACGAGGGCGCCATCCACGCCTGGTCGCACGGGCACACGAAGGACTACTTCGGGCGTCTCGTCGGCGCTCTCGCGGACGCGCTGGGCTTCCGGACCGACATCCCCTTCGCCGGGCTCCCGCAGCGCGCCCGGAAGGCCCTCCTGCACGGTCACAAGACGCAGATCGAGGTCCGCTACCGCAACCGGTACGGACGCGAGCGCGTCTACACGACCCCCTTCGAAGGCGCCGTCCCGTACGTGAAGCGGCGGCACAGCGAGGCGGAGAGCGACTCGAGCCGTGAGCGCTTCGAGGGCTACATGCGCGAGGTGCCCTGCCCCACCTGTGAGGGCACACGCCTCAAGCCGATCGTCCTGGCCGTCACGGTCATGGGGAAGTCGATCGCCGAGGTCTCGGCGATGTCCATCAGCGACTGCGCCGACTTCCTGGGCGAACTCAGGCTCAGCGCCCGTGACAAGAAGATCGCCGAGCGCGTCCTGAAGGAGGTCAACGAGCGGCTGCGGTTCCTCGTCGACGTCGGCCTCGACTACCTCTCGCTGAACCGCGCGGCCGGCACCCTCTCCGGCGGCGAGGCCCAGCGCATCCGCCTGGCGACCCAGATCGGCTCCGGTCTCGTCGGCGTGCTGTACGTCCTCGACGAGCCGTCCATCGGCCTGCACCAGCGCGACAACCACCGCCTGATCGAGACCCTGGTCCGGCTGCGCGACATGGGAAACACGCTCATCGTCGTCGAGCACGACGAGGACACCATCAAGGTCGCCGACTGGGTCGTGGACATCGGCCCCGGCGCGGGCGAGCACGGCGGCAAGGTCGTGCACAGCGGTTCCCTGAAGGAACTGATGGCGAACGACGAGTCGATGACCGGCCTGTACCTGTCCGGCAGGAGGTCGATCCCGCTCCCGGACATCCGCCGCCCCACCGACCCGGGCCGTCGCCTCACGGTGCACGGCGCCCGCGAGAACAACCTCCAGGACATCGACGTGTCCTTCCCGCTCGGTGTGCTCACGGCCGTCACCGGAGTGTCCGGATCGGGCAAGTCGACGCTGGTCAACGACATCCTGTACACCCACCTCGCCCGCGAACTGAACGGCGCGCGGAACGTGCCGGGACGCCACACGCGGGTGGACGGCGACGACCTCGTCGACAAGGTCGTGCACGTCGACCAGTCGCCCATCGGCCGCACCCCCCGCTCCAACCCGGCGACGTACACCGGGGTCTTCGACCACGTGCGCAGACTGTTCGCCGAGACGACCGAGGCGAAGGTGCGGGGCTACATGCCCGGCCGCTTCTCCTTCAACGTCAAGGGCGGCCGCTGCGAGAACTGCTCCGGCGACGGCACCATCAAGATCGAGATGAACTTCCTGCCGGACGTGTACGTCCCCTGCGAGGTCTGCCACGGGGCGCGCTACAACCGGGAGACCCTGGAGGTCTACTACAAGGGCAAGTCCATCTCCGAGGTCCTCGACATGCCGATCGAGGAGGCCCTCGACTTCTTCGAGGCCGTACCCGCGATCGCCCGTCACCTGAGGACCCTCAACGACGTCGGTCTCGGATACGTCCGGCTCGGTCAGTCCGCGCCGACGCTGTCCGGCGGTGAGGCGCAGCGCGTCAAGCTCGCCAGCGAACTGCAGAAGCGCTCCACCGGCCGCACGGTGTACGTCCTCGACGAGCCGACCACCGGTCTGCACTTCGAGGACATCAGCAAGCTGATCTCCGTGCTCTCCGGCCTGGTCGACAAGGGCAACACGGTCATCGTCATCGAGCACAACCTCGACGTCATCAAGACGGCCGACTGGGTCGTCGACATGGGCCCCGAGGGCGGCAGCGGCGGTGGCCTGGTCATCGCCGAGGGCACACCCGAGCAGGTCGCCGGGGTCCCGGCCAGCCACACCGGCAAGTTCCTGCGCGACATCCTCGGCGCCGACCGGATCAGCGACGCCGAGCCGGTGAAAGGCTCGCGCCGTGCGCCGGCCCGGAAGACGGCGGTGGCGACGAAGACGACGGCGGCGACGAAGACGGCCGTCAAGAAGGCCACCGCGGCCAGGACCACGCGGGCCCGTAAGGCCTGACCGGCAGAGCCTGATCAGGGCCCGACGGACACAGGGCCTGATCGGCACAGGGTGTGACCGCCCGCGGGCGGACGCACCGGCGCCCCACGAGCACCGCTCGTGGGGCGCCGGCGTGCTGTCAGGCGGTGAGCTCGGCCGCGTACGGAGGTTCCGCACCGGCACGGGAACAGGTGACCGCCGCCGCACGCGCCGCGAAGCGCAGCAGCGCCGTCCAGCCCGTGGCACCGAGGCCCGCCAGGGCGTCGGGGGACAGCGCGTCCCGGACGGCCAGACCGTGCAGGAGCGCGGCGTTCACGGTGTCGCCCGCGCCGATGGTGTCGACGACCGTGACCGTCTCGCCCGGCACGGAGTACTCGCCGTACCCCGCGCCGTCACGGGTGAACGCGGTCAGACCGGCGCCGCCCCGGGTGATCACGACGGCCGACGGCCCGGACGCCAGCCACTCGCGGGGCGTGCCGCCGAGCCAGTGCGCGTCCTCCTCGGAGAGCTTGAGCAGCGTCACGTACGGCAGCCAGCTCTTGAACCGGGCGCGGTAGGCGTCCGCGTCGGGGATCAGCCCGGCCCTGATGTTCGGGTCGAGCGCGGTGAAGACGCCCCGGCGGGCCGTCGCCCGCAGCAACTCCTCGTAGGCGCTCGCTCCGGGCTCCAGGACCAGCGAGCAGGTCCCGAAGGACACGGCCCTCGTACCCTTCGGAAGCAGTGCGGGAGCTGTGAACAGGCGGTCCGCGGTGCCCTCGACGTAGAAGGAGTACGTCGCCGAGCCGTCCTCGCCCACCGTGGCGGCGGCCAGCGTCGTCGGCTCCCCGCCGCGCCGCACGGACGACACGTCGACACCCGCGTCGCGCAGGCCGTCCAGGAGCGCCTCGCCGAAGGCGTCGCGGGAGACCCGGGAGCAGAAGGCGGTCGGGGAGCCGAGCCGGCCGAGCGCCACGGCCGTGTTGTACGGGCCGCCGCCGCGCGCCGGTTTCAGCGCGGCGAGCGCGCCCGTGCCCTGGGGCACCAGATCGATCAGGGCCTCACCGGCGACGACGATCACGAGACGGGTCCTTTCCGGGGGTTTCGCGCGGGCTCGGGGCAGCCGCACGAGGTGCGGTGGACGAAGGTGCTGGGCAGCCGCACGGTACGGCCGGGCCGCCCGGGTGAGGCCAGCCGCTCCAGGAGCAGCCGGACGGCCCGGGCCCCGATCTCCTTGCTGGGCTGGGAGATCGCGGTGAGGCGGGGTGAGAAGAGGTCCGCCCAGGGGAAGTCGTCGAAACAGCACAGCGCGAGATCGCCTGGCACCGACAGGCCACGTTCGCGCAGGGCGCGCAGGGCGCCGATGGTCATCGCGTTGTTGGCGGTCACCAGGGCGGTGGGCGGCACGCCGAGGGCGAGCAGGGCCCGCGTGGCGCGTTCACCGCCCTCGGCCGCGGAGTCGCCGTGCACCACGAGCCGTTCGTCGTAGGGCAGTCCGGCGGCGGCGAGCCCGTGGCGGTACCCGGTGATCCGTTCCGTGGTGGTGCTGAGGCCGGGCAGGCCGGCGACCAGGCCCACCCGCTTGTGGCCGAGCCCGGTGAGATGGCCGACCAGTCGCGTCGTCGGCTCGGTGCTCTCGGCGCAGACCTGGTCGAAACGGGCCGGATCGCCGGGGGCGGCGGCAGGGTCGACCAGCCGGTCCAGGAAGACGGCCGGCACGGCGTGCCGCAGGAGGTGGCCGACGAGTTCTCCCGGACCGGCCGAGGGGGCGATGATCACGCCGTCGACGCGGCGCTCGTGCAGCAGCCGGACGGCCTTCAGCTCGTGCACGGGGTCGTCGTGCGGATCGGCGATGAGCAGGCTGTAGCCGTGTTCCAGTGCGGCGGCCTCCACGCCCTGGAGGATCTCCGTGAAGTACGGGTTGCTGATCGCCGAGACCGCCAGGCCGATGGACCGCGTCCGCGAAGTCACCAGGGAGCGGGCCAGCGTGTTGGGCGTGTAGCCGAGCTCGTCGATGGCGTCCAGGACCGCCTGGCGGGTGCGGGGCCGCACCGGGCGGGTGTCGTTGAGCACGTGGGAGACGGTCGCCACCGACACACCGGCGTGGCGCGCCACGTCGACCATCGTCGCCAAGGCCCTGCCCCCTCTCGTTCACTCCCGTCGGGAGCGCTCCGGCGGGACCGTACCGCATGGACGGGGTGCACGTAAACGTTCGCGTAAGCGTTTACGTCTGCCGGGGTGCTCACGCCCCGGCCCGCCCCGCGTTCGCCGGCCGCGGCGCCTGAGCCCCCGCCCCCGGGGACACCCGGCGAGCCCCCGCCCCCCGAGGGCACCCGGCGAGCCCCCGCACTCGGCGGCCCCGCCGCCCGCCGGTATCGTCGACACCCCCGACCAGTGGAGATGCCATGCCCGCCCGCCCGTCCGCGAGCCGCCGTACCGTCCTGCGAGGAGCGGCCGCCGTGCCGGTGGCCGGGGCGGCACTCGCCGCCTGCTCACCCGGGGACGACGGGGAGGCGTCGGCGGGACCCACCGCGCCGGTCGAGCTCGGCCCCGAGAGCGAGGTCGCCAAGGGGGGCGCCAAGCTCTACGAGGACGAGAAGGTCGTGGTCAGCCGGGCCGAGGACGGCTCCCTGAAGGCGTACAGCTCGATCTGTACGCACGCCGGGTGCCCCATCAACAAGCTGGAGGGCACCACGCTCACGTGCCCGTGCCACGGCAGCGAGTTCGACGCCACGACCGGCAAGGTGGTGCACGCGCCGGCCACCGAGCCGCTGTTCGCGCTGTCGGTGAAGGTCGAGGGCGGCAGGATGGTGGCGTCGCCGGACGCCTGAGCGCGCTCCTCCCGGACGGACCCGCCCGCCCACGGGCAACGGCGGCGCCGGCCCGTGCACAGAGGCAGACGGCGCCCGACCGTCCACAGGGGCGGCCGGAGCCGTCACGGTGTCAGCGCTCGCCAGTAGGGTGTCTGACATGGCCGACCCCTCCAGCTACCGCCCCAGGCCGGGACAGATCCCGGACTCACCCGGGGTCTACAAATTCCGCGACGAGCACCGCCGGGTGATCTACGTCGGGAAGGCGAAAAGCCTGCGCCAGCGCCTGGCCAACTACTTCCAGGACCTGGCGGGCCTCCACCCCCGCACCCGCACCATGGTCACCACGGCCGCGTCCGTGGAGTGGACGGTGGTGTCGACGGAGGTCGAGGCGCTGCAGCTGGAGTACTCCTGGATCAAGGAGTTCGACCCCCGGTTCAACGTCAAGTACCGCGACGACAAGAGCTACCCGTACCTCGCCGTGACGATGAACGAGGAGTTCCCGCGCGTACAGGTGATGCGCGGCCACAAGCGCAAGGGCGTGCGCTACTTCGGCCCGTACGGGCACGCGTGGGCGATCCGTGACACGGTCGACCTGCTGCTGCGCGTCTTCCCCGTCCGCACCTGCTCGGCCGGAGTCTTCAAGAACGCCGCCCGCACCGGCCGCCCCTGTCTGCTGGGGTACATCGGCAAGTGCTCGGCCCCCTGCGTGGACCGGGTCTCCGCCGAGGAACACCGGGACCTGGCCGAGGAGTTCTGCGACTTCATGGCCGGCCGCACGGGGACGTACATCCGTCGCCTGGAGCGCCGGATGACGGACGCGGCCGAGGAGATGGAGTACGAGCGGGCGGCCCGTCTGCGCGATGACATCGGGGCCCTGAAGAAGGCCATGGAGAAGAGCGCCGTCGTGCTCGCGGACGCGACCGACGCCGACCTGATCGCCGTCGCCGAGGACGAGCTGGAAGCCGCCGTCCAGATCTTCCACGTGCGCGGCGGGCGCGTGCGCGGCCAGCGCGGCTGGGTGACGGACAAGGTGGAGGCGGTCACCACCGCCGGTCTCGTCGAGCACGCCCTGCAACAGCTCTACGGGGAGGAGACCGGCGACTCCGTGCCGAAGGAGGTCCTCGTCCCCGCGCTGCCCGAGCCCACGGAGCCGGTCCAGCAGTGGCTCACGGAGCGCCGGGGGTCGAACGTCTCACTGCGTATCCCGCAGCGCGGCGACAAGAAGGCCCTCATGGAGACAGTCCAGCGCAACGCCCTCCAGGCCCTCGGGCTGCACAAGACCAAGCGCGCCTCCGACCTCACCACCCGCTCGCGCGCCCTGGAGGAGATCGCCGACGCCCTCGAACTGGACAGCGCGCCCCTGCGCATCGAGTGCTACGACATCTCGCACCTCCAGGGCGACGACGTGGTGGCCTCGATGGTCGTCTTCGAGGACGGGCTGCAGCGCAAGGGCGAGTACCGGCGCTTCCAGATCAAGGGTTTCGAGGGGCAGGACGACGTCCGGTCCATGCACGAGGTGATCACGCGCCGCTTCCGGCGGTACATCGCCGAGAAGGAGAAGACAGGGGAGTGGGCCGACGGCGAGAGCCCGCTCACCGAGGAGGACGGACGCCCCAAGCGGTTCGCCTACCCGCCCCAGCTGGTCGTCGTCGACGGTGGCCGCCCCCAGGTCGCCGCCGCCAAGAGGGCCCTGGACGAGCTGGGCATCGACGACATCGCCGTCTGCGGGCTCGCCAAGCGCCTGGAGGAGGTCTGGGTGCCCCAGGACGAGGATCCGGTGGTCCTGCCGCGCAGCAGCGAGGGCCTGTATCTGCTCCAGCGCGTCCGTGACGAGGCCCACCGCTTCGCGATCACCTACCAGCGCACCAAGCGGGCGAAGCGCTTCAGGGCGAGCCCCCTCGACGAGGTGCCGGGGCTCGGGGACACCCGCAAGCAGGCGCTGATCAAGCACTTCGGTTCCCTGAAGCGGCTGCGGGCCGCGACGATCGACCAGATCTGCGAGGTGCCCGGCATAGGCCGCAAGACGGCCGAGTCGATCGCCGTCGCCCTCGCCCGGGCGGCCGCGCCCGCGCCCGCCGTGAACACGGCGACCGGAGAGATCATGGAGGACGAGGAGCGGGAGCCCGCGACGACGGGCTCGGTGACGGAGCCCTTCCCCGCGGACGAGGACTCCTCGCGGGAGCCCGGGCCGGCCGGGGACTCCACGGAGGAGCCCGTGACCGCGGGAGCCTCGGACGAGCGACGGGGGCAGGAGACATGAGCGACAGCGCAGGAAACGCACGACAAGAAGAGGCACGACGTGACGACGCACGACCCGAGGACGTGCGAACCGACGACGTACGGCGTGAAGACGCACGACAAGACGGCGCACGTCAAGACGGCGCACGTCAAGACGGCGCACGACAAGACGGCGCACGACAAGACGACGCACGAAACGGCGACGACGGAGCACAGGTGAGCAGCGGTACGCCCGGCGAGACGGCCACGACCCCGGAGCCGGCCATCCCCGAGCTGGTGATCATCTCCGGGATGTCCGGCGCGGGCAGGTCGACGGCGGCCAAGTGTCTGGAGGACCTCGGCTGGTTCGTCGTCGACAACCTGCCGCCCGCGCTGATCCCCACGATGGTGGAGCTCGGCGCCCGCTCCCAGGGCAACGTCGCCCGGATCGCGGTCGTCGTCGACGTCCGGGGGCGCCGCTTCTTCGACAACCTCCGCGAGTCCCTCGCCGACCTCGACGCCCGGCAGGTCACCCGGCGGATCGTCTTCCTGGAGTCCTCCGACGAGGCCCTGGTGCGCCGCTTCGAGTCCGTGCGCCGCCCGCACCCCCTCCAGGGCGACGGACGCATCGTCGACGGCATCGACGCGGAGCGCGAGCTGCTGCGCGAGCTGCGCGGCGACGCCGACCTCGTGATCGACACCTCCAGCCTGAACGTGCACGAGCTGCGCGCCAAGATGGACGCCCAGTTCGCGGGGGAGGAGGAGCCCGAGCTGCGGGCCACCGTCATGTCCTTCGGCTTCAAGTACGGCCTGCCGGTCGACGCCGACCTGGTCGTGGACATGCGCTTCCTGCCCAACCCGCACTGGGTCCCGGAGCTGCGCCAGTACACGGGGCTCAACGAGGACGTGGCCGCGTACGTCTTCAACCAGCCCGGGGCCAAGGAGTTCCTCGACCGGTACGCCGAGCTGCTGCACCTCATCGCCGCCGGGTACCGCCGCGAGGGCAAGCGCTACGTGACCATCGCGGTCGGCTGCACCGGAGGCAAGCACCGCTCGGTCGCCATGTCCGAGAAGCTCGCCGCCCGCCTGGCCGCCGAGGGAGTGGAGACGGTCGTCGTCCACCGGGACATGGGCCGCGAATGAGCGGACGTACTCCGCGGCTGAGCAGGCTGCGCCGGGCGAGCGCCGAGGGCCGCGGGGGCAGACCCGTCGAGGCGCGCGGCGCCAGGCCGCGCCGCCGCGGCACCCAGCCCAAAGTCGTCGCGCTCGGCGGCGGCATGGGCCTGTCCGCCTCGCTCGCCGCGCTGCGCCGGATCACCGGCGACCTGACCGCCGTCGTCACCGTGGCCGACGACGGCGGCTCCAGCGGGCGTCTGCGCGACGAGCTGGGCGTGCTGCCGCCCGGCGATCTGCGCAAGGCGCTGGCCGCCCTGTGCGGCGACGACGACTGGGGCCAGACCTGGTCCCGGGTGATCCAGCACCGCTTCCAGTCCCAGGGCGACCTGCACGAGCACGCGGTCGGCAATCTGCTGATCGTCGCCCTCTGGGAGCAGCTCGGCGACCACGTGCAGGCCCTGGACCTGGTCGGCAGGCTGCTGGGAGCGCACGGCAGGGTGCTGCCGATGTCGGCCGTGCCGCTGGAGCTCCAGGCGCTCGTCAAGGGGCACGACCCCGAGCGCCCCGACGACGTGGACACGGTCCGCGGGCAGGCCACCGTGGCCCTCACGCCGGGCGAGGTGCAGTCGGTGCATGTGGTGCCGCACGACCCGCCGGCCGTCCCCGAGGCCGTCGCGGCGGTGCTCGATGCCGACTGGGTGGTGCTGGGACCCGGTTCCTGGTTCTCCTCGGTGATCCCGCACCTGCTCGTGCCGGAACTGCTCGACGCCCTCGTCCGGACGAAGGCGCGCCGGGTGCTCTCCCTGAACCTCGCTCCGCAGCCCGGAGAAACCGAGGGCTTCTCCCCGCAGCGTCATTTGGAGGTTTTGGGACGACACGCCCCTAAACTCGCCCTGGACGTGGTGCTGGCCGACGAGGCCGCCGTGCCCGACCGTGACCTGCTCACCGACGCCGCCAAGGGGTTCGGGGCCGCGGTGGAGCTGGCGCCGGTGGCACGGACCGACGGATCTCCGCGGCACGACCCGGAGCTGTTGGCCGCCGCGTACGACCGTATTTTTCGGATGCATGGAAGGATCGGCCCATGGCGATGACGGCAGCGGTGAAGGATGAGATCTCCCGGCTTCCCGTCACCCGGACCTGCTGCAGAAAGGCGGAGGTGTCCGCCGTTCTGCGGTTCGCGGGCGGCCTCCACCTGGTGAGCGGCAGGATCGTGATCGAGGCCGAGCTGGACACCGCGATGGCGGCGCGCCGACTCAAGCGGGACATCCTGGAGATCTTCGGGCACAGCTCCGAGCTGATCGTGATGGCCCCGGGTGGTCTGCGGCGCGGCTCGCGCTATGTCGTACGCGTGGTCGCGGGCGGCGACCAGCTGGCCCGGCAGACGGGACTCGTCGACGGCCGGGGCCGGCCGATCCGCGGGCTGCCCCCGCAGGTGGTCTCGGGGGCCACCTGCGACGCCGAGGCCGCCTGGCGCGGTGCGTTCCTGGCGCACGGCTCGCTGACCGAGCCGGGACGCTCCTCCTCGCTGGAGGTGACCTGCCCCGGACCGGAGGCCGCGCTCGCGCTCGTCGGCGCCGCCCGCCGGCTGTCCATCGCGGCCAAGGCCCGCGAGGTGCGCGGCGTCGACCGGGTCGTCGTCCGTGACGGCGACGCCATCGGCGCCCTGCTCACCCGCCTCGGCGCCCACGAGTCGGTACTGGCCTGGGAGGAGCGGCGGATGCGCCGCGAGGTCCGGGCCACCGCCAACCGGCTCGCCAACTTCGACGACGCGAATCTCCGCCGCTCGGCGCGCGCGGCCGTGGCCGCCGGGGCCCGGGTGCAGCGCGCCCTGGAGATCCTCGCCGACGAGGTCCCGGAGCACCTCGCCGCCGCGGGACGGCTGCGCATGGAGCACAAGCAGGCCTCCCTGGAGGAACTGGGCGCGCTCGCCGACCCGCCGCTGACCAAGGACGCCGTCGCCGGACGGATCCGCCGGCTGCTCGCCATGGCCGACAAGCGGGCGCAGGACCTGGGCATTCCGGGCACGGAGTCGAACCTCACCGAGGAGATGGCCGACAACCTGGCCGGCTGACCTGCGGCTTCCCGGACGACCTCCCGGACGACCTGCTGGACGACCTCCCTGACGAGAGCCCGACCCCGGACCTCTCGCCGTGGCAGCCGGTGCACGGCCCGCACCGGCGGTCACCGCGGAGCCCGCACCGGCGGATTCACCCCAAGCCGCACCGGGGCGCCACCGCGGGCTCACGCCGCCGGTCCGCACCGCCGGGCCGGCACCGGCGGCTTCGCCGCATCCCGTCACCCGACCGCACGGCGTGCTCCGCCGTGCGGTCCGGCGGGAGCGGCCATATTGACATGATCATGAAGCGTGACGAGCCTGGCGTCCGCGCACAGACGTGCCTCACCACATCGAGGGGTGCTCATGAGACGAAGAGCGGGATCGATCCTCGCCGCGAGCGCGCTCCTGCTGGGTGGGCTGGGCCTCGCGCCCCAAGCCCTCGCGGCGGGAGCCGATCCGTCGGACCCGGGCGCGGACGCCGTGAAGGTGTTCCGCGCCGACGTCACGAAGGGGCAGTTACCGCTGCTCCTGGCGGAAGGGCAGGACGGCCACGAACTCAGCCGGCAGGCGTCCGGCGACGGCAGGGCCACGGTGGAGGTCTACCTCACCGACAAGCAGGCCACGCATCTGCGGAAGCAGGGCGTCCACCTGACCGAGCACCGCCTCGCGGCCAAGACCGCGGCCCGCGTGGACGCCGCCGGGGACGGCGTGTTCCGCCCGTACAGCGGGGCGGGCGGCCTGCGCGAGGAGATCGTCCGGACGGGGCAGGCCCACCCCGGACTCACCAAGGTCGAGTCCATCGGCAAGACCCTGAACGGCCAGGACATCCTCGCGCTCAAGCTGACCAGGAACGCCAGGAAGACCAGGGACGGCGCCAGACCCTCCGTGCTGTACATGTCCAACCAGCACGCCCGTGAGTGGATCACCCCCGAGATGACCCGGCGGCTGATGCACCACTACCTGGACAACTACGCGACGGACAAACGGATCAGGAAGATCGTCGACTCCACCGAGCTGTGGTTCGTCCTCTCCGCCAACCCCGACGGCTACGACTACACGTTCGAGTCGCCGGACAACCGCCAGTGGCGCAAGAACCTCCGGGACGTCAACGGCGACGGCGCCGTCACCACCGGCGACGGCGTCGACCTCAACCGCAACTTCGCCTACAAATGGGGCTACGACGACGAGGGCTCGTCCCCCAACCCCACCAGCGAGACCTACCGCGGCGCGAGCCCCGGCTCCGAACCCGAGACCAGGGCGCTCGACGCCCTGGAGAAGCGGGTCGGCTTCACCTACGGCATCAACTACCACTCCGCCGCCGAACTGCTCCTCTACGGGGTCGGCTGGCAGGTGGCGACACCGACCCCCGACGACGTGCTCTACCGGTCCCTCGCCGGCACCCCCGAGAACTCCGCGGTCCCCGGCTACCACCCCCAGGTCTCCTCCGAGCTGTACACCACCAACGGCGAGGCGGACGGGCACGCCGCCAACGTCAACGGCATGGGGATGTTCACCCCGGAGATGTCGACGTGCCAGACGGCGTCCGACCTCGACCCGGACGACGCCTGGAACGCCGCCGACTGCGAATCGGTCTTCACCTTCCCCGACGACGAGAAGCTCATCCAGCGGGAGTTCGCCAAGAACGTCCCGTTCGCGCTCTCCGTCGCCGAGACCGCCGCCCACCCCGACCGCCCGTCCTCCTCGGTCGGACTCGCGGCCCCCGACTTCACCCCGGCCGCGTTCACGGCCTCGTACGCGCGCGGCGGCGCCCAGGAGGTCTCCGTCGTCGCCCGCAGGTCGGTGCGCGACAAGGAACTCAGGTACCGCGTCGACGGCGGCCGCACGCACGCCGTGCCGCTCAGGCCCTGGAAGGGCGGGGAGACGTACGGCGGCGAGGACAACCTCTACTTCGACGAGTACCGCGCGAAGGCCGCGGGCCAGAAGCCCGGCGACAAGGTGGAGGTCTGGTTCACCGGCAGGGCCCGCAGCGGCGGGCGCACCTCCAGCGAGCACTTCACCTACACCGTGGCACAGCGGCCCCGCGCCGACGTGCTCGTCGTCGCCGAGGAGGGCGCGGCGGCCACCCAGGCGCAGGCCTACGTGGACGCACTGAAGGCGAACGGGCACCAGGCGGTCGTCTGGGACGTCGCCGCCCTCGGCGCCCCCGACGCGCTCGGCGTCCTCGGCCACTTCCGGACCGTCGTCCACTCCACCGGAGCGGCCCGGCCGGGCAACGCCACCCAGCTCCAGCTGCGCGCCTTCCTCAACGAGGGTGGCAAGCTGATCGAGGCGGGGGAGCAGGCGGGCGGCACCGTCGACCTCGGCGGCGGCAACCTCTCCAACGACTTCAGCCAGTACTACCTGGGCGCCTACTCGCGTACGTCCACACCGGGCGCCACCGGATTCACCGGATCGGGGAAGCTCGACGGGGTCACCGGGCCGCTCGGCGACGCGCCCGGCAACCCGCTGAACGCGGCGGGCACCTACGGCGTCACCTCCGACAGCCTGCCCGCCGACCAGTACCCGCGGTTCGCGAGCGCCGGGGCGGGGCAGTTCGCCGGAACCGTCAACCCGTACGGGCCCTACGAGGGCGCGTACATGGCCGCCGCCGTCCACACGGACGACTCCTGGAAGCGGCTCACCCGCACCATCGACCTCACCGGGGTGAGCGCCGCCGACCTGCCCGCGCTGCGGACGCGGCTGCTGTGGGACACCGAGCCCGGCTACGACCACGCCGTGCTGGAGATCCACACCACCGGCGCCGACGACTGGACCACGCTCCCGGAGGCCGGCGGCGCCACCACCGCCGACGTGCCCGCCGAGTGCGAGGCCGGGTTCCTGATCCAGGAGCACCCCGCCCTCAAGCGCTATCTGACCCCGGGCGCGGACGGCTGTTCCCGCACGGGGACGAGCGGCTCCTGGAACAGCTTCACCGGGGCCTCCAGCGGATGGCAGCAGGTCGCCTTCGACCTGAGCGCCTACGCCGGGAAGTCGGTCGAGGTGTCGCTGAGCTACATCACCGACCCCGGCTCCGGCGGCCACGGCGTCCTCGCCGACAACGCCTCCGTGGTCGTCGGCGGAACGGCGGCCGAGACCGAGGGCTTCGAGACGTCCCTCGGCGCCTGGAGCGTGGCCGGGCCGCCCGCGGGCAGCCCGGCGGTCCTCAAGGACTGGGCACGCACCGGACAGCTCTTCAGGACGTACGCGGCGGTCACCACCGGCGACACCGTGCTGCTCGGCTTCGGTCTGGAGCACGTCACCGCGGTCGCCGACCGCACGGCGCTGGTCGGGAAGGCGCTCGCGGCTCTGCGCGTCTGACCGGCCGGCCGGCGCCACCGGGAGCCCGGATCCCGCGTGACGGCGGGCCGGACGGCACGGCGGTCCGTACCCCTACTGGCGGGTACGGATCGCCGTGCCGTGTATGGGCGGGCTCGATGTCACCAGAGCCGCTTCCGGGAGGTAGGGTCGTAGGCGGTCGGGGACATCCCATACAACTCGCCGGCGTCGTAAGCCGGCGTACCAACGAGGAGATCGGTTCGTGACGATCCGCGTAGGCATCAACGGCTTTGGCCGCATCGGTCGTAACTACTTCCGCGCGCTGCTGGAGCAGGGTGCAGACATCGAGATCGTGGCTGTCAACGACCTGGGTGACACCGCGACCACTGCCCACCTTCTCAAGTACGACACCATCCTGGGCCGTCTCAAGGCCGAGGTGTCGCACACCGAGGACACCATCACCGTCGACAACCGCACCATCAAGGTGCTGTCGGAGCGCAACCCCGCCGACATCCCGTGGGGCGAGCTGGGCGTCGACATCGTGATCGAGTCGACCGGCATCTTCACCAAGAAGGCCGACGCCGAGAAGCACATCGCCGGCGGCGCCAAGAAGGTCCTCATCTCGGCTCCGGCCAAGGACGAGGACATCACCATCGTGATGGGCGTCAACCAGGACAAGTACGACGCGGCGAACCACCACGTCATCTCCAACGCCTCCTGCACCACCAACTGCGTGGCGCCGATGGCCAAGGTTCTCGACGAGAACTTCGGCATCGTCAAGGGCCTGATGACGACGGTCCACGCGTACACGAACGACCAGCGCATCCTGGACTTCCCGCACAAGGACCTGCGCCGCGCCCGTGCCGCCGCCGAGAACATCATCCCGACCACGACGGGTGCCGCCAAGGCCACCGCCCTGGTCCTGCCCCAGCTCAAGGGCAAGCTCGACGGCATCGCGATGCGCGTCCCGGTCCCGACCGGCTCGGCCACCGACCTGGTCGTGACCCTCCAGCGCGAAGTCACCAAGGACGAGGTCAACGCCGCGTTCAAGAAGGCCGCCGACGACGGCGACCTCAAGGGCTACCTCTTCTACACCGAGGACGAGATCGTGTCCTCGGACATCGTCAGCGACCCGGCCTCCTGCACCTTCGACTCGTCCATGACCATGGTCCAGGACGGCAACTCGGTGAAGGTCCTCGGCTGGTACGACAACGAGTGGGGCTACTCCAACCGCCTCGTCGACCTCACGGTCTTCGTCGGCGGCCAGCTCTAGGTCCCAGCAGGCACCTCGATGCAGCAGCAGGGCTCGGGCAGCGCAAGGTCGCGCTGCCCGAGCCCTGCTCTGCGTGACGATCGATCAGCCCTCCCGGATCATCAGAGCCCCTAGGAGCCCACTCATGAAGACGATCGACGAACTTCTCGCCGCGGGCGTGGACGGCCAGCGGGTCTTCGTCCGCGCCGACCTGAACGTGCCCATGGCCGACGGCCGCATCACCGACGACGGCCGCATCCGCGCCGTCCTGCCGACCGTCGAGGCACTCGCCGAGGCGGGCGCCAAGGTGATCGTCGCCTCGCACCTGGGCCGCCCCAAGGGCGCCCCGGACCCGGCGTTCTCGCTGCGGCCCGCCTCCGAGCGGCTCGGCGAACTCCTCGGCGCGCCCGTCGCCTTCGCCCAGGACACCGTCGGCCCCGCCGCCCAGGAGACCGTGGCCGGCCTCCGGTCCGGCCAGGTCGCGGTCATCGAGAACCTGCGGTTCAACGGCGGTGAGACGTCCAAGGACGACGCCGAGCGCGGCGCGTTCGCCGACCGGCTCGCGGCCCTGGCCGACGTCTACGTCGGCGACGGCTTCGGCGCCGTGCACCGCAAGCACGCCTCCGTCTACGACCTCCCGGCGCGCCTGCCGCACTACGCCGGCCACCTCATCGCCACCGAGGTCGGCGTCCTCAGGAAGCTCACCGAGGACGTGAGCCGCCCGTACGTCGTCGCGCTCGGCGGCGCCAAGGTGTCCGACAAGCTCGCCGTCATCGACCAGCTGCTCGGCAAGGCCGACCGCCTGCTGATCGGCGGCGGCATGGCCTACACCTTCCTGAAGGCCAAGGGGTACGAGGTCGGCATCTCCCTCCTCCAGGAGGACCAGGTCCCGGCCGTGAAGGAGTACATCGAGCGCGCCGAGAAGAACGGCGTGGAGCTCGTCCTCCCCGTCGACGTGCTCGTCTCCACCGAGTTCCCCGATCTGAAGACCAAGGCCCCGGCCAACCCCACCACTGTCGCCGCGGACGCCATCCCGGCCGACCAGGAGGGTCTCGACATCGGTCCTGAGACCCGCAAGCTGTACGCATCGAAGCTCGCCGACGCCGCCACCGTTTTCTGGAACGGCCCGATGGGCGTCTTCGAGCACCCGGACTACGCCGAGGGCACCAAAGCGGTCGCCCAGGCCCTTCTCGACTCCCCGGCCTTCACGGTCGTCGGCGGTGGCGACTCCGCCGCGGCCGTCCGCATCCTGGGATTCGACGAGACGGCATTCGGCCACATCTCGACCGGCGGCGGCGCCTCCCTCGAATATCTCGAGGGCAAGACGCTCCCCGGCCTCGCCGCACTGGAGGACTGACCTCAATGAGCACGCGCACGCCGCTGATGGCGGGCAACTGGAAGATGAACCTCAACCACCTCGAGGCCATCGCGCACGTCCAGAAGCTCGCCTTCGCCCTGGCCGACAAGGACTACGAGACCTGCGAGGTCGCCGTCCTGCCGCCCTTCACCGACCTGCGCTCCGTGCAGACCCTGGTCGACGGCGACAAGCTCCGGATCAAGTACGGCGCCCAGGACCTCTCGGCGCAGGACTCCGGCGCCTACACCGGAGAGATCTCCGGCTCGATGCTGGCCAAGCTCAAGTGCACGTACGTGGCCGTCGGCCACTCCGAGCGCCGCCAGTACCACGACGAGACCGACGAGGTCTGCAACGCCAAGGTCAAGGCCGCCTACAAGCACGGCCTCACCCCGATCCTGTGCGTCGGCGAGGGCCTCGACGTCCGCAAGGCCGGCAACCAGGTCGCGCACACCCTCGCGCAGGTCGACGGCGGCCTCAAGGACGTCCCGGCCGAGCAGGCCGAGTCCGTGGTGATCGCCTACGAACCGGTCTGGGCGATCGGCACCGGCGAGGTCGCCACCCCCGAGGACGCCCAGGAGGTCTGCGGGGCGATCCGCGGCCGTCTCGCCGAGCTGTACTCGCAGGAGCTGGCCGACAAGGTCCGCATCCAGTACGGCGGCTCCGTGAAGTCCGGCAACGTCGCCGCGATCATGGCCCAGCCCGACGTCGACGGCGCCCTGGTGGGCGGCGCGGCGCTCGACGCGGACGAGTTCGTCAAGATCGTCCGCTTCCGCGACCAGTGAGCCGGGGGCCGCGAAGGTGAACCGCGGGCCCGCGAGTATGCGCTAGCGGCGATCCGTCGTACTCTTGCGGGGTCCGGTGGCCTGCCACCGGACCCCGTCGTCCATCCAGTTCCGAGGAAGTTGGTCCAGCCGTGGTTTTGGGGTTCTCGATCGCCCTGATCGTCTTCAGCCTGCTGCTGATGCTGCTGGTGCTGATGCACAAGGGAAAGGGCGGCGGCCTCTCCGACATGTTCGGTGGCGGCATGCAGTCGTCCGTCGGCGGCTCCTCGGTCGCCGAGCGCAACCTCGACCGCATCACCGTGGTGCTCGGTCTGCTCTGGTTCGCGTGCATCATCGTGCTCGCCGTCCTCATGAAGATCAATCACTGACCGACGTCGGCACTTTCGCACGTAACGCCCCATGTCCGGTACGCGCCCGCCCGCGCGGCCTATCATGGGGCGTGCGTCTTGATACCGGGGTGTAACTCCCCTCACTGGACGCGCGTTGAGCCTTACGTAGACTGAGGCGCTCGCAGCGAAGCGTCACGCCGACTCGCTTCGCGGCACCATCACGCAGGGAGTTACGACCGTGGCAAGTGGCAACGCGATCCGAGGAAGCCGGGTCGGGGCGGGGCCGATGGGCGAGGCCGAGCGCGGCGAGTCCGCGCCGCGGCTGCGCGTCTCCTTCTGGTGCTCCAACGGGCACGAGACGCAGCCGAGCTTCGCCAGCGACGCGCAGGTCCCCGAAACCTGGGACTGCCCGCGCTGCGGCTTTCCGGCCGGACAGGACCAGGACAACCCCCCGGACCCACCGCGCACCGAGCCGTACAAGACGCATCTCGCGTACGTACGGGAGCGGCGCAGCGACGCGGACGGCGAGGCGATCCTCGCCGAGGCGCTCGCCAAACTCCGGGGCGAGATCTAGGACTTGCCGGCCGGCCGCGCCGTCCTGGCGTGGGTCCGGCAGGCCGTGGACCGCGGCGATGGCTGCCGCGGTTCGGCGACGCGCTGCCCGCTGCCCTCTGCGTGCAGCCTTCCCCTGTTCTCCTGTTCCTCGCGTCTTCCCACGTGTCGCTGACACCGGCGCCGCGGCCGGACGTATGCACTGACGACCCCGACGGCGGTGAGACGACAGCTCACGTCACGTCCTGATCAATTAGGTTGGGCAGGGCAGCGGGGCAAGGTACGCAGCAGGACAGGTAGGAAAGAGGGCTGAAGTCCGAATGAACGCAGACAGCCGTACCAGGCTCAATCAGACGCCCGAGTGGACCGCTCTGGCCAAGCATCGCGAGGAGCTCGGCGGGACGCATCTGCGCGAGCTGTTCGCCGCCGACCCGGGGCGTGGCACCGGATACACCCTGCGGGTCGGAGATCTGCACGTCGACTACTCCAAGCACCTGGTCACCGACGAGACGCTGCGGCTGCTGCGCGAGCTGGCCGCGGCGACCGGCGTGTTCGGCCTCAGGGACGCGATGTTCCGCGGGGAGCGGATCAACACCACGGAGGACCGCGCGGTCCTGCACACCGCGCTGCGCGCCCCGCGCGACGCCGTGATCGAGGTCGACGGCGAGAACGTCGTGCCGGGTGTGCACGCCGTGCTCGACCGGATGAGCGCCTTCGCCGACAAGGTCCGCGCCGGCGAGTGGACCGGTCACACCGGCAAGCGCATCAAGAACGTCGTCAACGTCGGCATCGGCGGCTCCGACCTCGGCCCCGCGATGGCGTACGAGGCGCTGCGCTCCTTCACCGACCGGGACCTGACGGTCCGCTTCGTGTCGAACGTGGACGGCGCCGACCTGCACGAGGCCGTGCGGGACCTGGACCCGGCCGAGACGCTGTTCGTCATCGCCTCGAAGACCTTCACCACCATCGAGACCATCACCAACGCGACGTCCGCGCGCGATTGGCTGCTCACCGGTCTGAAGGCGGGTCAGGAGGCCGTCGCCCGGCACTTCGTGGCCCTGTCGACCAACGCGGAGAAGGTGTCGGACTTCGGCATCGACACCGCCAACATGTTCGAGTTCTGGGACTGGGTCGGCGGCCGCTACTCGTACGACTCGGCGATCGGCCTGGCCCTGATGATCGCCATCGGCCCGGACCGCTTCCGCGAGATGCTCGACGGCTTCCACCTGGTCGACGAGCACTTCCGCACCGCCCCCGCCGAGGCCAACGTGCCGCTGCTGATGGGCCTGCTGGGGATCTGGTACGGCAACTTCCACGACGCGCAGTCGCACGCGGTGCTGCCGTACTCGCACTACCTGTCCCGCTTCGCCGCCTATCTGCAGCAGCTGGACATGGAGTCCAACGGCAAGTCCGTGGACCGCGACGGCAAGCAGGTCCAGTGGCAGACCGGCCCCGTGGTGTGGGGCACGCCCGGCACCAACGGGCAGCACGCCTACTACCAGCTCATCCACCAGGGCACCAAGCTGATCCCGGCCGACTTCATCGGCTTCGCGGAGCCGGTCGCCGACCTGCGGCCCGGACTGGTCGCCCAGCACGACCTGCTGATGGCGAACTTCTTCGCGCAGACGCAGGCCCTGGCCTTCGGCAAGACGCCCGACGAGGTGCGCGGCGAGGGAGTGCCCGAGGAACTGGTGCCCCACAAGACGTTCCAGGGCAACCACCCGACGACCACCATCCTCGCCAAGGAGCTGACCCCGTCCGTCCTCGGCCAGCTCGTCGCCCTCTACGAGCACAAGGTGTTCGTCCAGGGCGCGGTCTGGAACATCGACTCCTTCGATCAGTGGGGCGTCGAGCTCGGCAAGGTGCTCGCCAAGCGCGTCGAGCCCGCGCTGACCGAGGGCGCGGACGTGCCCGGCCTCGACGAGTCCACCAAGGCCCTGGTCACCACGTACCGGGAGCTGCGCGGGCGTGCGTGAGGTGACGCGCCGGACCTGACGGACGTACGGGCACGGGGGCGGGCGGCGTCCGGCCGCCCCCGCGCCCGGCCCGCGCTCCGGCGTCAGGTCACCGCGCTCAGCGTGTCCGCGAGACGCCGCCGCGCCGAGCGCGCCGCCGGGAGCGCGGCCAGCGCGGCGGCACCCGCCACCGCCGCCGTACCGGCCGCGAGCAGCAGCACCGGGGACGGCGCCCGGGCGATACCGGCGCCGATCCCGCTCGACCTGCCCTGCGCGTCGATCAGCCAGTGCGCCAGCGGCACCCCGAGCGCCCCGCCGGCGAGGACCGCGGCCAGGGCGGTGCACGCGGTGGACGTGACCGTCACCGCGGTGATCTGGCGGGGCGACAGACCGATGGCCTTCAGGGCCAGCAGATCCCGCTCGCCCTCGCGGACCGTGCCGCCGATCGCCGTCAGCAGTTCGATGAGCCCGATCAGGGCCAGCACCGCGATCAGCCCGACGACGACCCCGCGCAGCGGGGAGAGCCCGTCGGCCGGATTGGCCACGGCCTGCGCGTCCAGGCGCCCGTGCCCGGCCGCGACCAGCTCGGCGGCCACCTCGTGCGGGTCGGCGCCCGGCCGCAGCCGGAGCTGGTAGAGCGTCGCGCCGAGCCCCGGATCGTTCTCGCGCAGGGTGTCGAGCGAGGTGGAGATGACCCGGCCGGCGTTCTCCGGTTCGATACTGCGGCCCACGATGTGCAGGATCTGCGGACGCGCCCCGACGGTGACACGGACCCAGTCCCCGACACGGACGTCCAGCAGGTCGAGCAGCCCCTGACCGGCGACCGCCTCGTCGGCGCCCCTGGCCGGCCGGCCGTCGGCGATCGCGAACGGGTACGGGTGCGCGCGGGTGCCCAGTCCGCGCAGCGCGATCGTGGCCGTCTGGCCGGGCACGAGCGCCGCCACCTCGGCGCCCGGATGGACGTCCGCGACCCGCGCGTTGTCCGCGAGCAGCGCGCGTGCACCGGCGTCGCTCAGCGTGTCGTCGGCCCGTACGGTGAGCGCGGCCGCCAGACCGATCTGCTCGGGCCTGCTCTCGAAGCGGTCGATGGTGGTCCACGCGCTCATGGCCACCACGATCAGCAGCAGCGGCAGCGCGAGCCGGGCGACCGTCGCGTACCGACGGGTCCGCCGCCCGAACGCCTTGTGCCAGCCCAGCACCAGCGCGGGCGGCACCCGCAGCCCGAGCGCCCGGCGGCCCGCGCCGGTCAGCCGCCCGCCGGGCGGAGCCGCGGCCCGGGCCACGGGCACCGGAGGCACCCGGCCCGCCCGCCACGCGGCGAGAGCCGTCGTCGCCCCGATGAACAGCACCGCCCCGGCCGGTACCGCGAGCATGACCGCGGTGTGTCCGGGCAGCCCCTGCCACACACCCACCGCGTCCCCGAGGCGCCCCGGGACCCCGCTGCCCAGCACCTGGGTGAGGACGGCCGCGACGACCGCCCCCGACAGTGCGAACGCGACGTGCTGGAGGAGGAAGATCCGCACGACCTGGCCGGGCGTGAAGCCGATCGCCTTGAGCACCGAGATGTCCCGCAGATGACCGCGGATCCGGGTCGCGATGGCCCCGTGCACGGCCAGCGCCGCCGCGATCAGCGCGCCCAGGCCGAACAGGCCCAGCACCTGACCGAGCAGCCGGTCGTCGCCCTGCGCGTCGGCACGCGCCTGCCGCCAGTTGGTGACCTGGGTGACCGCGCCCGAGCCCAGAGCGGTGACGGCGCGCTGGGCCACGTAGTCCGTGTCGCCGGGATCCTTCAGCCGCAGCCCGATCACCTGCCCGGCGCGTCCGTCGCCGCGCTCCACGGCGGACGGCCGCGCCCAGACGAGCCCCGGCCGCTCACCGGGGCTGTAGCCCGGCTCGGCGGAAGCGGCGACCCCGAGGACGGTCAGTGTCCGCGTGGTGCCGGGGACGGTCAGGGTGTCCCCGGGCTCCGCCCAGAGCGCCCGGGCGAGAGTGCTCTCCAGCACGACCCCGTCCGGCCGGGCCGGGTCCAGCCAGCGGCCCGACGAGAGCAGCGGACGCGCGGTACCGGGCGGGTCGACGGCGCCGCGCAGCTCGACGGCGGCACGCGTGCCGCGGGACTCGACGGTCACGGACCTCGTGCGGTACGGGCCCGACACGGAGTCCACACCGTCGAGCTCCGCGAGGCGCCCGGCGTCGGCGGACGCGCCGGTGCGGATCCACACGTGCGCGCCGTTCGACTGGGCGAAGGCGCGCTCCCAGGGGTTCGTCGCGTACCCGAACAGGGCCGCCGCCAGCAGCAGCGAGGCGACGATGCCGGCGGTGGCGAGCACGATGAACAGCGCCTCGCCGCGATGCGTGCGCAGATCGGCGTGCGCCCAGCGCGCGGTGGCCCGCACAGCGGATCAGTCCCTCAGCTCGAGCACACCGGACAGGCCGCTGCCCCGCGCGGGCGTGCCGTCGAGCTCCGCGTCGTCGGCGATCCGCCCGTCGAAGAAGCTGATCACCCGGTCCGCGGCGCTCGCCAGCCGCGCGTCGTGCGTGACCAGGAGGATGGACTGGCCGCGCCCGTGGAAGCGGGACAGCAGCCGCATCACCTCACGCGTGCCCTTGCTGTCCAGGCTGCCCGCGGGCTCGTCGGCCAGCAGCAGCGGGGGATGGTTGACCAGGGCCCGGGCCAGCGCGACGCGCTGCTGCTCACCGCCGGACAGTTCGCCGGGCATACTGCGCTCCTTGCCCTCGAGACCCAGCTCGGACAGCAGCCGCTCCCGCTCGGCGCGGGCCTGCTTCGCGGGGGTGCCGGCGAGGAGCGCGGGCAGCTCGACGTTGTCGGCGACCGACAGGTTCGACACGAGGTTGAAGAACTGGAAGACGATGCCGATACGGCGCCTGCGCTCCACGGCCCAGCGCGCCTCGCTCCAGCCGTCCGCGCACTCGCCGTCCAGCCGGACGCTGCCGCTGTCCGGGCGCTGCAGCCCGCCCAGCAGATGCAGCAGCGTCGACTTCCCGGCTCCGGAGGGGCCCGTGACGGCCACGAACTCGCCGCGCCGCAGCGAGAGGTCCACGCCGCGCACCGCGTGCGCCGGGGCGCCCTGCCCGTAGTGCGACTTGACCAGGCCCTCGGCGCGCAGAAGCGGAACGGTGTGGCTCGTACCGGCCGTCATTGCAGCCCCTCCAGTTCCTCCTGGCAGCGCTCCAGCCAGTCGAGGTCGGCCTGAAGGTGCAGCATCGCGCCCTCTATGAGGAGCTGGGCGATGCGGTTGTCCCGGTCCTCGGCGGCGGCGAGCTTCGACAGATTGCGCATGGTGTTCAGGTACTGACGGCGCTGCTTGTTGATGAGGGTGATCTGGTCGGCGAGGCCGCTGGTGGGAGCGAGCGCGAGCTTCATGAAGAACTCGTCCCGCACCCGCGGCTCGTCCGCCGTCTCCTCGTACCAGGCGCTGAGCGCCCCGCGCCCGGCATCGGTGAGGCAGTAGATCTTCTTGTTCGGCCGGCTCGACTGCTCGACTTCCTCGCCCTCGATCAGCCCCGACTTCTCCAGCCGGCCCAGGGTGACGTAGACCTGCCCGACGTTCGGCTGAGGGTACGCGGAGCCCAGCAGTTGCTCAAGGTCCCGCTTGAGCTCGTAGCCGTGGGCGGGGCCGCGGGCCAGGAGCGCCAGGAGGGGCAGGCGCACTCGTGCTCTCCTCCTCGCGTCCTGTGGGGCTGCCGCGGTCTCGTCGGTCTTGTAATGTGCCGCAGGCCCTAGTATCGCCCATACCTAACAGGTATACATGGCCTCTGACGCCGGGCGAGGGCGCCCGGCGCCGGTGTACAGGGAGGAACCTATGCGGTGGATGCACGCCGCCGGTAGGGGCCTCCTGGTCATGATCGTCGTCCTGACCGGTTATGTGGCCTCCGGGCTGCCCGCCGACGGGGCGCACGGCGGCGGGCGGGGCCCGCTCACCCTGGCCACCGCCGGAGACCTCACCGGTTACCTGGGCCCGCTGCTGGAGGGCTGGAACCGCACCCATCCCGGCGAGCGGGTCACCCTCGTCGAACTCCCGGACTCCGCCGACGAGACCCACGCGCAGATGACCACCGACCTGCGCTCGGGCGCGGGCCGTTTCGACGTCCTCAACATCGACGTCGCCTGGACCTCAGAGTTCGCCGCGGCGGGCTGGATATCCCCGCTGTCCCGCGACCGGTTCCCGCTCGACAGCTTCCTGCCGCCGGTCGTCGGCACGGCCGAGTACGACGGGCGGCTGTACGCCGTCCCGTACGTCACCAACGCGGGACTCCTCCTGTACCGCAAGGACGTCCTCGCGAAGGAGGGGCTCGACCCGCCGCGCACCTGGGCCGAACTGGAGCGGCAGGCGCGGGACGTCGCGCCGAAGTACGGACTCGACGGGTACGCGGGCCAGTTCCTGCCCTACGAGGGGCTGACCGTGAACGCCGCGGAGGCCGTCTACTCGGCGGGCGGCTCCATCCTCGGAGACGAGGGTGAACGCGTCACCGTGAACTCCGCCGCGGCCCGCGAGGGCATCGCGTTCCTCGCCCGGGGTGTGCGCGAGGGCTGGATACCGAAGAAGGCGCTGACGTACAAGGAGGAGGAGTCCAAGCAGGCCTTCCAGGACGGCCACCTGCTCTTCCTGCGCAACTGGCCCTACGCCTACGTCGGCGCCTCCGCCCGGGGAACGGCGGTGGCCGGCAAGGTCGGCGCCGTCCCGCTGCCCGGCCCCGACGGGCCCGGCACCAGCGTGCTCGGCGGCTCGAACCTCGCCGTCAACGCCCACGCCCGCCATCCCGACTCCGCCGCCCGGCTGATCGCCTACCTGACCGGCGAGCGGGTCCAGCGGCGGGTCCTCACCCGGGGCGCGCTGCCGCCCGTGCGGGCCGCGCTCTACCAGGACCCGGAACTCATCCGGAAGTTCCCGTACCTGCCGACGCTGCGCGCGAGCGTCCTCGCCGCCGCGCCCCGGCCCAAGAGCCCGCGCTACGACCAGGTCAGCCTGGTGGTGCAGGCCGTCGTGCACGACGCGATGACCGGGCACCAGACGCCCGAGGCGGCCGTGCGGCGACTCGCCCGCGAGCTCGCGGCGCTCTCGCACCACTGAGCCCTCTAGTTACCTGTTAGGTATCCAAGCGGGGGCCTCTCTCGGTTCTCCCGCCCGAAAAGTGGGCATAAAACTCCCCAACTTCCGGCTGTTTCGCCCGCACTCGTTGACACCTCCACGACACGCCTACCTAACATGCATGCATAACCGCCGGGCCGGTCAGGCCGGCAGGCACCAACCCGGCACGCACGGGGCCGGCACGCACAGACAGGTCGACGGGTGACGCTCAACACGCACCACTGGTGGCGCGACGCGGTGATCTACCAGGTGTACGTCCGCAGCTTTCTGGACAGCACCGGGGACGGCATCGGTGACCTCGCGGGGGTCCGCGCGGGACTGCCCTATCTCAAGAAGCTCGGCGTGGACGGGATATGGCTCAGCCCCTTCTACCCGTCCCCGCAGCACGACCACGGCTACGACGTCGCCGACTACTGCGACGTGGACCCGGTCTTCGGCGACCTCGCGGAGTTCGACCTGCTGATGGCGGACGCCCGGCGGCTCGGCGTCAAGGTGCTCCTCGACATCGTCCCCAACCACTGCTCCAGCGAGCACCCGTGGTTCACCGAGGCACTGGCCGGCGCGCCCGGCGGCGAGGCCCGCGCCCGCTTCCACTTCGCCGACGGGCGCGGCCCGCGCGGCGAGGAGCCGCCCAACAACTGGCACGCCATGTTCGGCGGACCCGCCTGGACCCGGGTCGACGGGGCGGACGGCGGCCCCGGCCAGTGGTACCTGCACATGTTCACGCCCGAGCAGCCCGACCTGAACTGGCGCAACCCCGAGGTCGGCGCCCACTTCGACCACGTGCTGCGCTTCTGGCTCGACCGGGGCGTCGACGGCTTCCGCATCGACGTGGCGGCCGGCCTCTTCAAGGACGCGGGCCTTCCCGACTCGCCCGACCCCGAGGCCGACGCCCGCACCCGCGACTCGGTCAACCCGCTCGCCTGGAACCAGCCCGAGGTGCACGGCGTCTGGCGCCACTGGCGCTCGGTGTGCGAGGAGTACACGGCCCGCGACGGCCGCGAACGCCTGCTCGTCGGCGAGGTGTCGGTGCCGACCGCCCGCGAACACGCCCGGTACGTCCGTCCCGACGAGCTCCACCAGGCGTTCTTCTTCGACCTGCTGAGCGCGCCCTGGAACGCCGACGCCTTCCGCAAGGTCGTCTCCGAGGCCATGCAGGACATCGCCGGCACCGGCTCCACCGTCACCTGGGTCCTCAACAACCACGACCAGGTCCGCACCGTCACCCGCTACGGCGAGTCCGGCACAGAGGGCAGCGGACTCGGCGCCGCCCGCGCCCGCGCCGCCGCGCTGCTGATGCTGGCGCTGCCGGGAGCCGCGTACATCTACCAGGGCGAGGAACTGGGCCTGCCCGAGGTCGTCGACCTGCCCGACGACGTCCTCACCGACCCGATCTTCCGCCGCACCGGAAGCCGCGCCCGCATCCGCGACGGCTGCCGGGTGCCGCTGCCCTGGTCGGGGCACGCCTCGCCGTTCGGCTTCACCCCCGGAGCCGAGAGCGCGAAACCCTGGCTGCCGCAGCCCGCCTACTTCGCCGAGTACGCCACCGACCGCGCCCTCGCCGACACCCGCTCCCTGTGGCACCTCTACCGCGACGGCCTCCAACTGCGCGCGGGACTGCCACAACTGGGCGAGGGCACGCTGCGCTGGCTGGACACCCCGCCCGGCGTCCTCGCCTTCGTCCGCGGCGACGGCCTGGTCTGCGCCGTCAACTTCGGTACGGCCCCCACTCCCGCCCCGGTCCCCGGCACCCCGCTGCTCGCCAGCGGCCCCTGCCCGGCCGGTGTACTGCCCGGCTCGACGGCCGCCTGGTGGATCAGCGACCACGCGTCCTCCTGAGCCGCCCGGCGCTTTCCCCTCAACCCCGCCACCCCCGAGAGGACATCAACGATGACGAGACGACGTACGACCCTGCTCGCCGGCTGCACCGCCCTGGCCCTGGCACTCGGCGCGACGGCCTGCGGAGGCGACCCCGTCTCCGCGGGCGGCGGCGGGAAGTCGCTCAGCGGCCAGACGATCGACGTGGCCGGCGTCTGGTCCGGCAGCGAGCAGAAGAACTTCCAGAAGGTGCTGGACGCCTTCACCGAGAAGACCGGGGCCAAGACCCGGTTCGTCTCCACCGGCGACAACGTCTCCACCGTCGTCGGCAGCAAGATCGAGGGCGGCAACGCCCCCGACGTGGTGATGGTCCCGCAGGTCGGCGTGCTCCAGCAGTTCGCGAAGAAGGGCTGGCTGAAGCCGCTCTCGAAGACGGCCGAGCACTCCGTCGACACCAACTACGCGAGCGTCTGGAAGAAGTACGGCACCGTCGGCGACACGTTCTACGGGCTCTACTTCAAGGCCGCCCACAAGTCGACCGTCTGGTACAGCCCCGACGCCCTCGAACAGGCCGGTGTCGAGCCGCCCACCTCGTACGACGGGATGCTGAAGGCCGGCCGGACCGTCTCCGACTCGGGCCTCGCCGCGTTCTCCGTCGCCGGACAGGACGGCTGGACGCTCACCGACTGGTTCGAGAACGTCTACCTCTCCCAGGCGGGTCCCGAGAAGTACGACGCCCTGGCCGCCCACCGGATCAAGTGGACCGACCCGACCGTCGTCGAGGCGCTCACCACGCTCGGCAGGCTGTTCGAGGACAAGCAGCTGATAGCCGGCGGCCGCAAGGAGGCCCTGAACACCGACTTCCCGGGCTCCGTCGAAAAGGTCTTCGGACCGAAGCCCGCCGCGGGCATGGTCTACGAGGGCGACTTCGTCGCCGGAGTCGCCAAGGACCAGTTCGACCGGAAGATCGGGCAGGACGCCGACTTCTTCCCCTTCCCCGCCGTCGGCGACGGCAAGGCACCCGTGGTCAGCGGCGGCGACGCCGCCGTCGTCCTCAAGGACGGCAAGCACCAGAAGGCCGCCATGCGCTTCATGGAGTACCTGGCGACGCCCGAGGCCGCCGCCGTCTGGGCCGAGGCGGGCGGCTTCCTGTCGCCGAACAAGAAGCTCGACACCGCCTCCTACGGCGACGACGTCACCCGCGAGACCGCCAAGTCCCTGGTCGCCGCCGGGAACTCGGTCCGCTTCGACATGTCCGACCAGGCACCGGCCGCGTTCGGCGGCACCAAGGGCACCGGCGAGTGGAAGCTCCTCCAGGACTTCCTGCGCGACCCGTCCGATCCGAAGGGAACCGCGGCGCGCCTGGAGAAGGCCGCGGCCAAGGCGTACCGGGACTGATCGCCGTGACCGCCGCCTTCCTGAAGGGATCGCCGTGACCGCCACCCTCGTCAAGGAGACGGGCCCGCCGGCCGCGCCCACCGCCGACCGCAGACGCCGCGCGCGGCGACGCGGACGCCTCGTCGCCGCCCTGTTCGTCCTGCCCGCCCTGCTGCTGCTCGGCGCGCTCGTCGTCTACCCCGTGCTGTTCTCCGTCGGCCGCAGCTTCTTCGACGCCTCCGGGGACCGGTTCGTCGGCGGTGACAACTACACCGAGATGTTCCGGGACCCGGCCACCCTCAAGGCCGTCCGCAACAGCGTCATCTGGGTCGTCGTCGCCCCCGCCCTACTCACCGGGCTCGGGCTGATCCTGGCCGTCCTGGTCGAGAAGATCCGCTGGGCGACCGCTTTCAAGCTGCTGCTCTTCATGCCCATGGCGGTGTCGTTCCTCGCCGCCGGCATCATCTTCCGGCTCGCCTACGACGAGGACCCCGACAAGGGCGTCCTGAACGCCGCCGTCGTCGGCGTCCACGACGCCTTCGCGGGCACGTCCTCCTACCCGACCGCCCACGCCCGCGAAGGCCAGGGCCTCACCAAGGCCAAGGACGGCTCGTACCGTACGACCGCCACCGCGTCCCCCGGCGACACGGTCGGCCTCGGCCTGGTCGGCGTCCTCGCCAAGGACCTGCCCAAGGACGCCGCACCCGCCCACCCGGCCGCCGGGCGCAAGGCTGCCGCCGGTGAACTGCGCGGCGTCGCCTACCTCGACTTCACCCCCGGCGGCGGAGGCAGTCAGGGCGCGGTCGACAAGGCCGAGAGCGGTCTGCCGGGGCTGACGGTCGAGGCGGTGCGCGACGGCGAGAAGGCCGGCTCCACCACCACCGCGTCCGACGGTTCCTTCCGCTTCGGGGACCTCGCCCCCGGCGACTACACGCTGCGGCTGCCCGCGTCGAACTTCGCCCCGCCGTACGACGGTGTCTCCTGGCTCGGCCCCGCGCTCGTCACCCCGGCCATCATCGGCGCCTACCTGTGGATCTGGACCGGCTTCTCCATGGTCCTCATCGGCGCCGGCCTCTCCGCCCTGCCGCGCGACTCCCTGGAGGCGGCCCGGATGGACGGCGCGAACGAGTGGCAGATCTTCCGCCGGATCACCGTGCCGCTGCTGGCTCCCGTGCTCACCGTGGTCTTCGTGACCCTGGTGATCAACGTGATGAAGGTCTTCGACCTCGTCTACATCATCGCGCCGGGCCCCGTGCAGCAGGACGCGACCGTCCTCGCCACCCAGATGTGGCTGGTGTCCTTCGGCGGCGGCAACAACCAGGGCCTGGGCAGCGCCCTCGGCGTCCTGCTCCTGGCGATGGTCGTCCCCGCCATGGTCTTCAACGTCCGCCGCTTCCGAAGGAGTCAACGATGAACGCGCTCAGACGAGGGCTCGGCAACGGGCTGGTCCAGGCGTTCCTCGTCCTCGTCGGACTGGTCTGGGTCACCCCGCTCGCCGGACTGTTCCTGTCCTCGCTGCGCTCCGCACAGGACAACGCGGGCGGCGGCTGGTGGACGGCGCTGAAGTCGCCGGGGCAGCTTTCCTTCGAGAACTACTCGGCGCTGCTGGGCAACGCGGGCATCACCCGGGCGTTCTGGAACACCGTGCTCATCTCGGTCCCCACCACCGTCCTCGTCGTCGTCATCGCGGCGCTCGCCGGGTACGCGTTCGCCTGGATGGACTTCCCCGGGCGCGAGCCGGTCTTCCTGCTCGTGGTGGCCCTGCTCGTGGTGCCCGTGCAGATCGGGCTGCTCCCGGTCGCCAAACTCTTCGGGCAGCTGGGGCTGTTCGGGACGATCCCCGGTGTCGTCCTCTTCCACGTCTCCTACGGGCTGCCGTTCGCGATCTTCCTGCTGCGCAACTACTTCGCCGAGATGCCGAAGGAGATGCTGGAGGCGGCGCGGATGGACGGAGGCGGCGAGTGGCGGATCTTCACCCGGCTCGTGCTGCCGGTGGGACGGCCTGCCATCGCCAGCCTGGCGATCTTCCAGTTCCTGTGGGTGTGGAACGACATGCTCGTCGCGCTGCTGTTCGCGGACAGTTCCTCACAGCCGCTGACGGTCGAACTGCAGTCGCAGATCCGGCAGTTCGGCAGCAACATCGATGTGCTCGCACCCGGCGCGTTCGTGTCGCTGGTGGTCCCGGTGGCCGTCTTCTTCGCCTTCCAGCGGCACTTCGTGCAGGGGGTGATGGCGGGGTCGGTGAAGTAGGCGCACGCGACGCCGGAGGGGCTGAAGGTTCTCAGCCCCTCCGGCGTCCGGGGAACGGGGTCAGGCCCGGTGGGCGGCTTCCTCAGGGAGACGCCGGCGGGTACAGCGCCCGCGGCAGCTGGGACGCCGCCGCCGCGTCGAGCAGCCACAGGGTGCGGGCCCGGCCTCGCGCCCCCGCGGCGGGGGCCTGGACCTCACCTGCTCCCGACAGGGCCATCGCCGCCGCCTCCGCCTTGTCCTCACCCGCGGCCAGCAGCCAGACCTCCCGCGCCGCCCGGATCGCCGGCAGCGTCAGCGAGATCCGGGTCGGCGGCGGCTTCGGCGAGCCGTGCACGCCGACCACCGTCCGCTCCGTCTCCCGCACCGCGGGCAGCTCGGGGAAGAGCGAGGCCACGTGCGCGTCCGGGCCGACGCCCAGCAGCAGCACGTCGAAGGCGGGCACGGACCCGTGGTTCTCCGGGCCCGCCGCCTTCGCCAGTGCGGCCGCGTACGCCGCCGCCGCCGTGTCGGCGTCCGAGCCGTCGGGTCCGTCCGACGCGGGCATGGCATGCACGCGCGCGGGATCCAGCGGCACCGAGTCCAGCAGCGCCTCACGGGCCTGCGTGACGTTGCGCTCCGGGTCGCCCTCGGGCAGGAACCGCTCGTCGCCCCACCACAGGTCGAGGCGGCCCCAGTCGACGGCGTCCCGGGCGGGCGCGGCGGCGAGCGCGGCCAGCAGGCCGTTGCCGTTGCGCCCGCCGGTGAGGACCACGGAGGCCGAACCCCGCGAGGCCTGCGCGTCCACGATCTTCGTGATCAGCCGGGCCGCGGCGGCCTGCGCCATCAGCTCCTTGTCCCGGTGGACGACCAACTGCGCGGACGTGCTCACTTCGCCGCCGCCTTCTTCGCCGGGGCCTTGGCGGCCTTCTTCGCGGGAGCCTTGGCGGCGGCCCCGGCCGAGGCCGGCTCCGTGTCCTGGGCGCTCCCGCCGCCGGCCTCCCCGGGCCCGGACCCGCTCAGCCGGTCGACGCCGTACCGCAGCGCCGAGGCGTAGGTGTCGTCGGGGTCGAGGCGGCGCAGCTCCTCCGCGATCAGCTCCGCCGTCTCGCGGCGCTTGAGCGCCACCGCGCGGGCCGGCTGGCCCTCGATGGACAGCGTCGCGAGAGAACCGTCGGCGCGGTCCAGGACGATCGGGCCGCAGTCCGTGTCCATCCGGACCGCGGTGAGCCCGGGACCGGCGGACGAAGAGCGCTTGACGGGCACGTCGAGCCGGTCGGCGAGCCACATGGCGAGCAGCTCGCAGCTCGGGTTGAACTCCTCGCCCTCCACCTCGACGGCCTCCACCTTGCAGGTGACCTGGTCCAGGGCCGCGGCGAGCATCGAGCGCCAGGGCGTGATGCGCGTCCACGACAGGTCCGTGTCACCGGGGGTGTAGGCGTGGGCGCGGGACCCCAGCTCCCGTACCGGGGACTCGGACGCGTAGGTGTCCGTGACCCGGCGCTGGGCGAGCGCGCCGAGCGGGTCCTTGGCCGGGTCGAGCGGAGCGTTCACCGGCCACCAGACGACGACCGGGGCGTCCGGCAGCAGCAGCGGCAGGACCACCGACTGGGCGTGGTTGAGCACCTCGCCGTAGAGCCGCAGGACGACGGTCTCGCCGGTGCCCGCCTCCGCGCCCAGCCGCACCTCGGCGTCGAGCCGGGACTTCGTGCGGTCGCGGGGCGAGCGCGAGACGCGCTTGATGACCACGAGCGTGCGCGAGGGGTGCTCGCGGGAGGCGTCGTTGGCGGCCTTCAGCGCGTCGTAGGCGTTCTCCTCGTCGGTGACGATGACCAGGGTGAGCACCATGCCGACGGCGGGCGTGCCGATCGCGCGGCGGCCCTGCACCAGCGCCTTGTTGATCTTGCTGGCCGTGGTGTCCGTGAGATCGGTCTTCATGGGCGACGCCAGCTCCGTCCGTCTCGTTCGAGCATTTCGTCGGCCTCGACGGGGCCCCAGGTGCCCGACGGGTACTGGGCGGGCTTCCCGTGGCTGTCCCAGTACTCCTCGATCGGGTCGAGGATCTTCCAGGACAGCTCGACCTCCTCGGTGCGCGGGAAGAGGTTCGAGTCGCCGAGCAGCACGTCGAGGATGAGACGCTCGTACGCCTCCGGGCTCGACTCGGTGAACGACTCGCCGTAGGCGAAGTCCATCGAGACGTCCCGGATCTCCATCGACGTGCCCGGCACCTTGGAGCCGAAGCGGACGGTGATGCCCTCGTCGGGCTGGACGCGGATGACGATCGCGTTCTGCCCCAGCTCCTCGGTCGAGGTGTGGTCGAAGGGGGAGTGGGGCGCGCGCTGGAAGACGACGGCGATCTCGGTGACGCGGCGGCCGAGCCGCTTGCCGGTGCGCAGGTAGAAGGGGACGCCCGCCCAGCGGCGGTTGTCGATGCCCAGCTTGACGGCCGCGTACGTGTCGGTCTTCGACCTGGCGTCGATGCCCTCCTCCTGGAGGTAGCCGACCGCCTTCTCGCCGCCCTGCCAGCCGGGCGCGTACTGGCCGCGCACGGTGCTGAGGCCGAGGTCCTTGGGGAGCCGGACCGCGCCGAGCACCTTGGTCTTCTCGGCGGCCAGCGCGTCCGCGTCGAAGGAGGCGGGCTCCTCCATCGCGGTGAGCGCCATCAGCTGGAGCAGGTGGTTCTGGATGACGTCGCGGGCCGCGCCGATGCCGTCGTAGTAGCCGGCGCGGCCGCCGATGCCGATGTCCTCGGCCATGGTGATCTGCACGTGGTCGACGAACGACCGGTTCCAGATCGGTTCGAACATCTGGTTGGCGAAGCGCAGCGCCAGGATGTTCTGGACGGTCTCCTTGCCGAGGTAGTGGTCGATCCGGAAGACCTGGTCCGGGGCGAAGACCTCGTGCACGATGGCGTTGAGTTCCTCGGCCGACTTCAGGTTGTGGCCGAACGGCTTCTCGATGACCGCGCGCCGCCAGGAACCCTTCTCCTGGTCGGCCAGGCCGTGCTTCTTGAGCTGCTGCACGACCTTGGGGAAGAACTTCGGGGGGACGGAGAGATAGAAGGCGAAGTTGCCGCCGGTGCCCTGCGCCTTGTCCAGTTCCTGGATCGTGGCGCGCAGCTGCTCGAACGCGGCGTCGTCGTCGAAGGTGCCCTGGACGAAGCGCATCCCCTGGATGAGCTGCTGCCAGACCTCCTCGCGGAACGGCGTACGGGCGTGCTCCTTGACGGCGTCGTGGACCTCCTGGGCGAAGTCCTCGTCCTGCCATTCCCGGCGGGCGAAGCCGACGAGCGCGAAGCCCGGCGGCAGCAGACCGCGGTTGGCCAGGTCGTACACGGCAGGCATCAGTTTTTTACGTGACAAATCGCCCGTAACACCGAAGATGACCAGGCCCGACGGCCCCGCGATACGCGGGAGCCGTCGGTCTGCGGGGTCACGCAGCGGGTTGCTGCTTGACAAGATCTCAGCCCTCCGAAGGGGCGAGGCGCTTCAGCTCCGCCTCGGTCGACTTGAGCAGGTCGTTCCACGACGCCTCGAACTTCTCGACGCCCTCGTCCTCCAGGAGCTGCACGACCTCGTCGTACGAGATGCCGAGCTTCTCGACCGCGTCGAGGTCGGCCCGTGCCTGCTCGTACGTGCCCGAGATCGCGTCGCCGGTGATCTCGCCGTGGTCGGCGGCCGCCTCCAGGGTGGCCTCCGGCATGGTGTTGACCGTGTTCGGCGCGACCAGCTGCTCGACGTACATGGTGTCCTTGTACGCCTTGTCCTTGACGCCGGTCGAGGCCCACAGCGGACGCTGCTTGTTGGCCTGCGCCCGGTCGAGGACGGCCCAGCGGTCGGAGGAGAAGACCTCCTCGTACGCCTGGTAGGCGAGGCGGGCGTTGGCGACGCCGGCCTTGCCGCGGGCGGCCTTCGCCTCGTCGGTGCCCAGGGCGTCGATCCGCTTGTCGATCTCGGTGTCCACGCGGGAAACGAAGAAGGACGCCACCGAGTGGATCTTCGAGAGGTCCAGGCCGCGCTCCTTGGCCTTCTCCAGACCCGCGAGGTAGGCGTCCATGACCTTGCGGTAGCGCTCCAGGGAGAAGATCAGCGTGATGTTGACGCTGATGCCGAGGCCGATGACCTCGGTGATCGCCGGGATGCCCGCCTCGGTGGCCGGGATCTTGATCAGCGTGTTGGGGCGGTCCACCAGCCAGGCCAGCTGCTTGGCCTCGGCGACCGTGGCGTGCGTGTTGTGCGCGAGGCGGGGATCCACCTCGATGGAGACCCTGCCGTCCTGGCCGTCGGTCGCGTCGAAGACCGGGCGCATGATGTCGGCGGCGTCGCGGACGTCCGCCGTCGTGATCATGCGGATGGCCTCCTCGACGGTCACGCCGCGGACGGCGAGGTCGGAGACCTGCTGGTCGTAGCCGTCGCCGTGCGAGATGGCCTTCTGGAAGATCGACGGGTTGGTGGTGACGCCCACGACGTGCTGCTGGTCGATCAGTTCGGCGAGGTTGCCGGACGTGATCCGCTTGCGCGAAAGGTCGTCCAGCCAGATCGCGACGCCTTCCTCGGAGAGGCGCTTGAGTGCGTCTGTCATCGAAAATGCATCTCCTACGTGTCGTGTGTAAGCGTCAGCGCGTGGCCGCGGCGATCGATTCCCGGGCGGCGTCGGCGACGTTCCCGGCGGTGAAGCCGAACTTCTCGAACAGCACCTTGCCGTCGGCCGAGGCACCGAAGTGCTCCAGGGAGACGATGCGTCCGGCGTCACCCACGTAGCGGTGCCAGGTCAGACCGATACCGGCCTCCACCGCGACCCGCGCCCGCACGGAAGGCGGCAGGACGCTGTCCCGGTACCCCTGGTCCTGCTCCTCGAACCACTCCACGGACGGCATGGACACGACCCGGGTCGCGACGCCCTCCGCCTGGAGCCGCTCGCGGGCCTCGACGGCCACGTGGACCTCGGAACCGGTGGCGATCAGGACGACCTGCGGCTCGCCGCCCTCCGCCTCGAAGAGCACGTAGCCGCCCTTCGCCGCGTCCTCGTTCGCCTCGTAGGTGGGCACGCCCTGACGGGTCAGCGCGAGGCCGTGCGGGGCGCCCTTGCCGAAGACCTTCGTGTACCGGCGCAGGATCTCGCGCCAGGCGATCGCCGTCTCGTTGGCGTCCGCGGGACGGACGACGTTGAGGCCGGGGATGGCGCGCAGCGAGGCGAGGTGCTCGACGGGCTGGTGGGTCGGGCCGTCCTCGCCCAGACCGATGGAGTCGTGCGTCCACACGTACGTCACCGGCAGGTGCATCAGGGCGGAGAGGCGCACGGCGTTGCGCATGTAGTCGGAGAACACCAGGAAGGTGCCGCCGTAGATCCGTGTGTTGCCGTGCAGCGCGATGCCGTTCATCTCCGCGGCCATGGAGTGCTCGCGGATGCCGAAGTGGATCGTGCGGCCGTACGGGTCGGCCTCGGGCAGCGGGTTGCCGGCCGGCAGGAACGACGAGTGCTTGTCGATCGTGGTGTTGTTCGAACCGGCGAGGTCGGCGGAGCCGCCCCACAGCTCGGGGATCACCGCGCCCAGCGCCTGCAGCACCTTGCCGGAGGCGGCACGCGTCGCCACGCCCTTGCCCGGCTCGAACACCGGGAGCTTCTCCTCCCAGCCGGCCGGCAGCTCGCCCTTGCTGATCCGGTCGAACTCGGCGGCGCGCTCCGGGTCGGCGGTGCGCCAGGCGGCGAAGCCCTTCTCCCACTCGGCGCGGACGTCCCGGCCGCGGTCGCCGAGCGCGCGGGTGTGGGCGAGGACCGCGTCGGAGACCTCGAAGGTCTGCTCCGGGTCGAAGCCCAGGACGCGCTTGGTGGCCGCGACCTCCTCGTCGCCGAGCGCCGAGCCGTGCGCGGCCTCGGTGTTCTGGGCGTTCGGGGCGGGCCAGGCGATGATCGAGCGCATCGCGATGAACGACGGCCGGTCGGTGACCGCCCTGGCGGCCTCGATCGCGTTGTACAGGGCCTCGGGGTCCAGGTCGCCGTCCGGCTTCGGGGCGACCCGCTGGACGTGCCAGCCGTAGGCCTCGTAGCGCTTCACGGTGTCCTCGGAGACCGCGGTCTCCGTGTCGCCCTCGATCGAGATGTGGTTGTCGTCCCACAGCAGGACCAGGTTGCCCAGCTTCTGGTGCCCGGCCAGCGAGGACGCCTCCGCGGAGATGCCCTCCTGGAGGCAGCCGTCACCGGCGACGCAGTAGACGAAGTGGTCGAACGGGGAGGTGCCCTCGGCGGCCTCGGGGTCGAACAGTCCGCGCTCGTAGCGGGCGGCCATCGCCATGCCCACCGCGTTGGCGACACCCTGGCCCAGCGGGCCCGTGGTCGTCTCCACACCGGTGGTGTGCCCGTACTCCGGGTGCCCCGGGGTCTTGCTGCCCCAGGTCCTGAAGGACTTGAGGTCGTCCAGCTCCAGGCCGAACCCGGCCAGGTAGAGCTGGATGTAGAGGGTCAGGGACGAGTGGCCGGCGGACAGCACGAAGCGGTCCCGTCCGGTCCAGTCGGCGTCCGCCGGGTCGTGCCGCATCACCTTCTGGAAGAGGGTGTACGCGGCGGGCGCCAGGCTCATCGCCGTACCCGGATGGCCGTTCCCGACCTTCTGTACGGCATCGGCGGCCAGGACGCGGGCGGTGTCGACGGCCCGCTGGTCCAACTCGGTCCACTCGAGGTCTGTGGTGGTCGGCTTGGTGCTCACCCTGAGTCAGGGCTCCTCTCCACATGGTGCACATGTCGGATACCGGTGCACTGGGCGCCCACCGGCCGGTGTCGAGCCTACCCTTGTAGGAACGTCCTTTTTTCGAGTCGTTCCAGACTGCCGGGACCGATGCGCATCCGCCTCCCGACCGGTGCTTTTCCCCGTTCGTCACATGAATACGGAGCCGCTCGTCCGAGTGCTCAATCGAGCTTCCGGGTGCCCGTCGGAAGGCCCTTCCCAACACGACACCACCCCCGCGAAGTCCGGGGTCTGGGCAACGTCTACAGTGGCGTGGTACGCGCGAGCCTTTACCGGGAGTTCACACCCGGAGCTCGCTGGGTGTCTCTGTCAGGGGTGTGCGTGACGGCCGTCGAATCCCGTCCAGCAGGTTTGCTCGGGACGAGCAGCCAGGGCCATCGGCCGTTCGGTGCCCGGGTCAAGGCGTTCATCGCGCTCACCAAGCCGCGCATCATCGAGCTGCTGCTGATCACCACCGTCCCGGTGATGTTCCTGGCGCAGCAGGGTGTCCCGGACCTGAAGCTGGTCCTGCTCACCTGTCTGGGCGGTTACCTCTCGGCGGGCGGCGCGAACGCGCTGAACATGTACATCGACCGCGACATCGACGCGCTCATGGAGCGCACCTCGCAGCGTCCGCTGGTCACCGGCATGGTCAGCCCGCGCGAATGCCTCGCCTTCGGCCTGTCCCTCGCGGTCGTCTCCACCCTGCTGTTCGGCCTGACCGTCAACTGGCTCTCCGCCTGGCTCTCCCTCGGCGCGCTCCTCTTCTACGTCGTCGTCTACACGATGCTCCTCAAGCGGCGCACGTCGCAGAACATCGTCTGGGGCGGCATCGCCGGCTGCCTGCCGGTGCTCATCGGCTGGTCGTCCGTCACCAACTCCATGTCGTGGGCCCCCGTGGTCCTGTTCCTCGTCATGTTCTTCTGGACGCCGCCGCACTACTGGCCGCTCTCCATGAAGGTGAGGGAGGACTACGCCCGGGTGGGCGTGCCGATGCTGCCGGTCGTCGCCTCCAACAAGGTGGTCGCCCGCCAGATCGTCCTCTACAGCTGGGTCATGGTCGCCGTCTCCCTGCTGCTCACCCCGCTGGGTTACACCGGCTGGTTCTACACGGCGGTCGCGCTCGCGGCGGGCGGCTTCTGGCTCTGGGAGGCGCACGGACTGCAAAGCCGCGCCAAGGCCGAGACGACCGGCGCGAAGCTCAAGGAGATGCGCCTGTTCCACTGGTCCATCACCTATGTGTCGATCCTGTTCGTGGCCGTCGCGGTGGACCCCTTCCTGCGGTAGCCGGTCCGGCTCGTGACGACGGGCGGGGGGGGGGGGCCCCCCCCCCCCCCCCCCCCCCCCGCGCGGGGGGCCCCCCCCCGGGGGCGACCCGGCCCGCGCGCCCACCCCGCCGGGGGCCCGGACCCTCGCCCCCCCCGCCCCCCC